>JAGQXH010000206.1 GCA_020436695.1 Lewinella sp.
CTACCATTATGCTTCCTGTACATTCAATATCGATGGAGTGGAGTTCCGGCTCCAACCTATTGATTTTGTGGGGGAAAAACCGTTGAAAAACGGTAAATACGGGTATCGGCTGAAGATTCGAGACCTGAATTTACCTCAGGCATTGATCGAGTTAGTGGAGTAATGATTATGCCTGTTAGAGTCAGAGCTTGAATCGCAGTCAGTAATTGTTATTCGGTGGGTTGAATGAAGTCCCACAAATTGCCATAGAGATCCTTAAAGACAGCCACTGTACCGTAGGGCTCCTCCTTCGGTGGCCGGGCAAATTCGATGCCCCGACTGAGCATCTGCTCGTAGTCCCGCCAGAAATCATCCGTGTACAGGAACATGAAAACTCTACCGCCGGTCTGATCACCAACTCTGGTCAGTTGTCGTTCATTTGCCGCTTTGGCCAGCAGGAGGAAACATTCTACGGCACCCGGCGGAGCTACTACCACCCAGCGTTTTTCTTCAGACAGTCGGGTATCTTCTATCAGCCGGAAATTCAACTTCTGGGTAAACCAGGCGATCGCCTCATCATAGTCTCTGACTACCAGGGCCATTCGGGCAATATATTGGTTCATAGGCAATTGGTATTAGATGGATTTTTCTTTAAGATCGTGCTACAGTTACTCCGTAAGATATTATCCCGCTGCATAATCTGTCAATTATAGCTAAAATCAAATATTTAATTATCTTTATATCTCTAGGAGATTTATTAGTTGAAATTTCTCTAGAGTTTCAAAGATCTCTTTTTCGATTGAATACGAACTATCCTGCAACCAGCTTACCTGAGCCTGTTTTCTTATTTATCATAAAGATGCTGATCTCTGCTATTAATAATCGATAGCCAGCTATTATTTTTTCATATAAAACCAAAGCACCTATGAAAAACCCGATCAATGTACTCATTCCATTTCTGGTATTTTCACTAATTACCATCACCGTTACCGGACAACTTTCTTCAAAATTGTCTCCAACCAGTCTATCATTTGAAGATCTGGGTAATCCCTTTGCCGGCGCGTATTTTAACATTGGAGCCATCCATATCCAAAATGGTTTCAGTTATACCGATATCACCGAGAATACGGTTTCCGCCGGAGATGATCTCCTGCGGTCAAAGATCAATACGGCAGGGCTTACCGTAGAAGATTTTGCCTTGTTTCCGGCCAGTAAAGGCAATTTTGATCGCCGTGAGCTATCCTTCTCGACCATCGGAGGAAGTGAGGGCAGCCCGGATGAAGAAAGCTGGAGAGTCGGGCTTACCGACGCGGGGACTTTTGATCCGGGAGATCAGGTAGCTTCAGCCTTCTCACTGGAATATCACCGCTTGCTGGGGGCGGTTTCCACTGACCTGTCCTTTCTTTATGCCAATCCTTTTATCGGTAATCTTACGGTCGGTTCTTCATCATTAACGGGTGACGCTCAGTTATACGTTTACGAAGGCAGCATTCAGCAGGTGGGTATCTGGCCGAACCATGTCGGAAGCTCAGACGGCACTACCTGGGGTATTTACGCAGCTGATTCCGGTACTGGGATAGGCGCCCGTTTTGGTGTACACGGCTACGCTAATACCAGTACCGGCACTAAATACGGTATTTACGGCGATACCGATGGCTCGGGCACCACTTATGGTGTGTTTGCGAATGGTAACCTGGCCTATACCGGTACGTTCAGCAATGTATCTGACCGGAAGTTCAAGAAAAATATTACTTCTTTTACCGCACTCGACCGCGTCATGAAGCTCCAGCCCCGCTCTTTTGATATGAAGCGGGAGGAATTTAAACGGATGAATCTGGCTGCCGGCCGGCAGTTCGGATTTATTGCCCAGGAATTGCAGGAAGTATTTCCGGAGCTGGTACACCAGCAAAAAAATGTCATTGCTACCGAGGTTGAGCAGGGAAAGCTTAGTACGGAGGAGATCGACTATCTGGGCGTAGACTACCTCACGCTGGTACCCATTCTTACTCAGGCTATGCAGGAACAACAAAAGATGTTGGAAGATAAAGAGAACCGGATAAGTACGCTGGAACGAGATAACGAAACTATGCAACGTCAGAACGAAGCATTGGAAAACCGGCTGAACGAACTGGAAGCCCTGGTCCGGCAAATGGGGCAAAGTAATAGCGCTCAGAATGATCCGAATGTTGGAACCTTGAGCAGTGCCCGCCTCGATCAGAATCAACCGAATCCCTTTTCTGGTAGCACGGCCATTTCCTACTTCATTCCCGATTCAGTGCGTAAAGCAGAGATCCGGTTTACGGACGCTACCGGCCGTGTGCTGAGATCAATGATCGTGTCTGAGCGTGGCCAGGGGAAAACCATCCTCGAGACTGCCCAGCTGAGCCAGGGTATCTATTTTTATAGCCTGGTCCTGGATGGAGAACTGGTGGATACGAAAAAAATGCAGGCAATGAAGTGATGAGTTGTAAGGGTGAGGCTGTCTCATAGACTTTCTTTGCACTGATCTATGAGACACCCTCTTCAGGTTTTCCATCATCTCCGACTCGTCAATATCACCACAAAACGGTCGTTGTTCAACATGTCCTTATTCGGCGGCTCCACCAGGGCCGCCAGTCCGGCCGTAGCAGCGGGTAGTACATTGAGACCTTCTGTTTCTAGTAGCAGTTTGGAAAGCTGCATCATGCGTTTATCGGTTACATTGCGAGCCCAGCCTTCGGACTGTCGGATGGCATCAAAAGTAATATCGCCGTCGAAAGAGTGCCAGTTGATGAGCGGCTCGTTGACGATGGTCTCATGGATATCATCCGGCGGAAGGTCTTCATACGCAGATTTACCGTTGAGGAGAGACATTATGATCGGGTTTTTCCGGAAAGCTGATCCGGCCACCATCTGGGGAATGCGGGAGGTTTTACCCCGACGGTACAAACGAACAAAGCCTTTGTAAATGCCCGTAAGTACGGTACCGTTGGAAACCGGGGCCGCCACAATTTTGGGAGCATCCCGAAGTTCGTCGTAGATCTCATAAGCGATATCCCCGTACGCGCGGAGCTGGAGGGAGGTATTCTCACCGCCGGGATTGGCATCGTACCATTCCCGGTCACTGGCTATCTGCTGGGAAGCGGCCACGGTAGCTTCGTAATCCCCATCAATGCGGGCAATGATGGCACCGAGCTGTTCCATTTCCTCTACCCGTTTGGAATGATAGGTTTTCGGGATATAGATCCGACATTCCAGACCGGCGTATTTGGCCGCCAGTGCACAGGCTACTCCGTAATTGCCACAGGTGGCCAAACAGAGCACATCATATCCGCGACGGATGGCATCCCGGCACTGGGCAAAGGCAATCCGGTCTTTCTGGGTACCGGTGGGGTTGCCTCCTTCAAATTTTAGAAAAAGCTGGCGGACATTGAATTCCCGCTCTATATTCCGGGCCCGGATCAGCGAGGTATCGCCCACCTCCGAATCGGTCAAAAAATCGTAGGCCTCCAGACGATCTTCCAGCCGGTTGCTCTTATCCAGCAACTGGCGGTATTCCTGTTCCAATTCGGCATTGAAGCCGTAAATGGGGGTCTTTTTTTGCATAAAAAGGTGATAAATTCGTTGAAACAAATCCTATTCATACCGGTTTTTTCCCGGTTCGGATGTGTTTTTTTGCCGGCATGGTTCACTTAGGGCAACATTTGTCAGGATATTAGGTTCGGGCCATTGCGGCGGCATAATACAAAATGATGAGCATTCTCACATAAAATGCGTATGAAAACAATGAGGTTGTATTTTAGTTGTGTCTTTTACCTCTTTATCCTAGGTAATTTATGGGGCCAGACTCATTATCTGGCGGAGAACGGTCGCATGCATTTTAAATCCGATGCGCCGCTGGAACTGATCGAAGCTACCTCCGCAGAATTGAAAGGCGTGTTGGATACCGAAAAGGGGAGCTTTGCCTTTTCCGTAGATATTCCTACATTTCAGGGATTCAATAGCCCGTTACAACGCGAGCACTTCAATGAAAACTATCTGGAGAGCAAGCGATATCCCCGGGCAACCTTCGTGGGAAAGATCATCGAGGAAGTAGATTTTTTTGCCCCCGGCAGTTACGAAGTGCGTGCCAAAGGAGTGTTGGACATACACGGTGTAAAGCAGGAGCGCATCATTAAAGGGCAGTTGAATGTGACCAAAGACGGTATCAGTATACGGGCCGATTTTACCGTCCTTTTGGAGGATCACAAAATATCGATCCCGCGAATTGTCCATCAGAAGATCGCAGAGGAGATCATGGTGGATATGGCTATCTTTTTGCAACCGAAACCGGCGGAATAAATGGCAGGGGAGTGTCCAAATACCCCACATTTAATCAAAAATGCGATCAGTAAAATACGGCATATTATTTCTTCTATTCGGGCTGACCTTCTCCATCAATGCCCAACAGCCGTTTTTTCGGGATCACGAATTACCGGAAGAATTAAGTCACATCCCTGTTAAAAGCATTTATCAGTCGGATGGATATTTCCTGTGGCTGGCTTCCGAGAACGGGCTGGTACTGTACGATGGCCACCAATACGAATTGCTGACCCGGTCGGATAGCCTGGCCGATAACCGCGTGAGCAGCATTTTTCGGGATCGCGACAGTATACTCTGGATCGGATATCAGGACGGAGGGATCTTCCAATACGATGTTTTCAATCACTTAAAGGCCTGGCAGCCGGAAGAAGGATGGCCTTCCGCTGCGATCACCGGATTTGTCAACGACCGTGCCGGTAACTTATGGCTGGCCACCTACGGAGAAGGACTCTATTACTGGAACGGTAAGAGGCTGTACAATTTTGGTACAGATGACGGATTGGCCGGAGCTGACATCTATACCCTGCAGGCCGATGCTGACGGACGGGTATGGGCGGGAACTGACGATGGCATCAGCATTTGCTGGCTGGATGGTAATGTTAAAAAGGTAAAACACATCGACCGTAGTCATGGATTGCCGGATGAGATCGTCCGGGTACTGGAGCCGGTGGACGAAGATAAGATGTGGGTAGGTACTTATGACCGGGGATTCGGTCTGATGTCGACCGACCAAGACCGGATCGAATTCTGGATGCCGGAATGGGACCACGGCGTGATCAGCAGTCTGGAAGTAGTGAGTGCTGATGAGTTGTGGATCGGTACCGAAAAATCCGGTATCTGGCGCTATCGGTTGTCGGATAGTCTTCTGTCAAAAATAACAGATGCCCGGCTAAACATGTCTCGGATCAGCGATCTGCACCGCGATGCAGAAGGCAATATGTGGATTCTCAGCAACACCAATCAATTGCTGTCGGCCAACCTGCTTTTCGAATTTATCCAGCATGGTATCAGCAACGTACAGGCCATGCTGATGGATGACTATAACCGGCTCTGGGTGGGCACCCAGCAGGGACTTTTTCTGCGCGATCATCTTCCTTCCGGTGCGGATTCGTTTCATCTGCAGTTACCCGTCAATTGCCTGTCACTCTATCAGGATAATTACGGTAATATCTGGGCGGGCACTTTCGGTGAAGGTCTTTATATATTTAAGCCGGATCAGGAAAAATATCACCTGCTTACGGAATCGAACGGATTGACGAATGGCAGCATCTTCTCCATCGACGGTATCCGCGACCGGATCTGGCTGGCCACGCTTGGCGGAGTTACGGAGATCGCCTTCCGGAATGATCCTGTACTATCGCCCCCTAAGTTGGAATTTCGTAATTATAGCCATGAAGACGGTCTGGGGACCAATTTCATCTATAAAGTTTTTGTAGACAGTAAAGAGCAGGTATGGTTTGCTACGGATGGGGAAGGCGTGAGCCGGCTGAGTAGCGGCCGCTTTGAACACCTTGCCGGGCAGGATAGCCTGCCGGTGAGATCGGTATACACCATTACGGAAGATGCCAGGGGCAATATTTGGTTCAGCTCCCCAAAAGAAGGGATATTTCTCTATGATGGCCGGCAAATCCAGAAATTTGAACTATCCAAGGGCTTGCGAAACAATGATATTGCAGGCATGGCCACCGACCGGAAAGGTAAATTGGTACTGATCCATCCGGATGGGATCGATCTGCTGGATCCCGCCGCCGGTCAATTGATCTATTACGATAAGGAGGTGGGTATCGGTGAGATCGAACCGAACCTGAATGCTTTTTGTGAAGATACTGAAGGCAATATCTGGATCGGGACCCAACAGGGCATCATTCGGTATTCAAGTACATTGCCTGTAAAACAGATACAACCGCAGGCGCAGTTGAGAGGGATCTCCGTTGATCTACAGGCGATCGATTTTAATAAGGAGCATATTTTCCCACATCACCGAAATAATCTGATCTTTGACTATTCCGGTCTGTGGTATTCCGATCCGGAATCGGTTCGTTACCGTTATAAGCTCGAAGGCTTTAATCCGGATTGGATCATCTCGCGGGATCAGCGTGCGGTTTATTCCCAGCTTCCGCCGGGAGATTATACATTTTGTCTTTCCGCTTCCGACAATGATCTGTTTTTTCCGGAGCCACAGATCATGTACCGATTTACCATTACGCCCCCTTTCTGGCGTACGCCCTGGTTTGCTATTTTGATCACGGCAATTATGCTAGTCGGTATCTATCTGATCATGCGACAGCGGGAAAAACGACTTGAAAAACAGGCGATGATGAGGAGAGAAAAACTGGTGCATCAGTTTGAATTACTGAAAAGCCAGATCAACCCTCATTTTCTGTTTAACAATTTCAATACCCTCATTACGCTCATTGAAGAGAACCCGCCGGCAGCCGTGACCTATGTAGAGCGACTGTCAGATTTTTATCGCAGCATACTGCAATACCGGCAGAGCCCGGTGATCGCTTTGGAAGAGGAATTGGATCTGCTACGAAATTATGCTTCTATACTCAAGGAGCGCTTTGCGGATAATCTGCAGATCCGGATCTGCGATCGGCTCCAGTCAGGGTATATTATTCCCCTTACGCTTCAACTACTGGTGGAAAATGCCATCAAACACAATACCGTCAGCCGGAATAACCCGCTGACCATTTCTATATCGGAAGCGGAAGAAGGGTATATCGTGGTGCAGAACAACTTGCAAAAAAAATGGCGTGCAGAAGCTTCCACCGGTTTCGGCCTGGAAAGTATCAGCAAACGCTACGCCATATTGACGGATAAAAAAGTGAAAATGGAAAAGGATAACACCCGGTTTACGGTAAGCATACCGATGCTGAATATGGATGCTTCTATCAACGGACGCTGAATAATATTAAAATCATGACGAACCCTATTAAAGTATGGATAGTTGAAGATGAACCGGCAGCGGCCCGGCGACTGAATAAGTTACTTCAGGAGACCGAGCCGGGGATCCAGATATTGGCACAATTGGATAGTATTGAATCGATAGTTGATTACCTGGAAACTCATACTTTGCCCGATCTGATCTTCATGGATATTCATCTGGCGGATGGCCCCTGTTTTGAACTATTCCGGCACGTGGATATTCGCAAACCCATTATTTTTACCACGGCCTATGATCAGTACGCCATCGAAGCTTTTAAGGTCAATGCCATCGATTATCTGCTCAAACCCATCAAGGTAGAGTTTTTGCGGCGTGCACTGGATAAGTACCGTGAATTTACACCGTCCGGTACGATTGATTATCGCTCGCTGGCCAAGGCTTTACAACAGGATCAGGCCACTCATCGCTTTCTGGTACGTATCGGGCAGCGCATTCGCCTGGTGGATGTACAGGATGCCGCCTATTTTTTTACCGAGAACAAAGTAACCTTTGTGGTCACCTGGGACGGCAGCCGTCTTCCGCTGGATGTGACCATGGAAAAACTGGAAGAGATATTGGATGAGCGCCACTTCTTCCGCATCAACCGGCAATACCTCATACATTTTCGATCCATCAAGGAGATGTATGCCTATTCCAAGTCGAGGGTAAAGCTCGATCTCAGCCCGGCCTCTCCAGCCGATATCATTGTCAGTACCGAAAGATCGCCGCATTTTAAGCGCTGGCTGGTGGGCGATACGGAGATGAAAGAATCCTGAAACAACCTTTGCCGCGCAACTAACTTTTGAAGGTGAAATGGGTACCATGTAACTGGTTTGGCTGACTTTTTTCTTGAATCCGGTTCGGTATCCTTTTTTTCCCGTTCGGTAAGAATAGATTTATTAAGGATGGCAGCTGGTTTACTTTTGGCCCAACTATTAAACACATCATGCCAGGTAAACTTTGGATTCCCGTTTTAGTTCTCTTCACTGCCATCTTATCAGGCCTGGGTTCCTGTAAACACGAGCCTTTTGCATCGGATGATGAGATCGTTCCCATGGATACTACGCAAAACCCGGTGGATACTACCGGTAATGGAATAGTCTGTGATCCGGAAGTAGTCTATTTTGAGTTACAGGTACTGCCGATACTCAAATCCAACTGCGCCTTCAGTGGTTGTCATGATGCCGCTTCGGCGGAAGAGGGGGTGATCCTGGACAGTTACATCAATGTACTGGCCACTGCAGAAATCACCCCGGGCAATATCAGTGAATCCGATCTTTACGAGAGACTGGTGGATGATAGAGCCAGCCGGCGTATGCCCCCGCCGCCACGGGCTCCGCTAAGCCAGGAGCAGATCGATCTGATCGGGAAATGGATTCAGCAGGGCGCTGAGGACCTGGACTGTGATCAGAATGCCGGAGGAGGTTGCAATGTGACAGACGTGACCTATTCGGGTTCGGTAGCCCCGGTTATTGCCAATAATTGTCAGGGGTGTCACAGTGGTACGGGAGCTTCCGGTGGTGTTCGGCTTGATGGGTACGATCAGGTGAAAAACGTGGCCTCCAGCGGGAAACTTCTGGGAGCGATCAGTTGGCAAACGGGATATGCTCAGATGCCGCAGGGCAGTGCTCAGTTACCGCAATGCTCAATTGATCAGATCTCCGCCTGGATCGATGCCGGTATGCCGAATAATTGATCCGGACAGCTTAGGTTCTCAATAGCGTTTAAAACGATAAATATGCATAGCAAATACCTTTTCCCTCTATTCCTTTTGGCTCTGACGATGAGCCCGTCGTGCTACTATGATGTGGAAGAAGAACTTTACCCTTCTACCGAGTGTAATACAAGCGGAGTGACCTATACCGGCGTTATTGCAGCTGTAGTTCAGAATTCCTGTATCAGTTGCCACAACCAGTCGGTAACCAACGGAGGGGTAAACCTGGACGGATACAATAACATCAAGGTGGTAGCAAATAACGGTCGTTTGCTGGGAGCGATCCGGCACGATAATGGTTTTGCTGCTATGCCGCAGGGCCAGCCTCAACTGCCGGATTGTACTATCCAAAAGTTTGAGGCCTGGGTGAATGAGGGCGCGCCGGAGAATTAGAATTGGAGGAATGGGGGATGAGGAAAATAGGACGGTTTCGGCAATGATTCCCAAAAATACGCTGTCGATTAAATTAGATAATACTGCTCATGTTCCATTGCTTCATTGTTCCATTGACAAAAGAGCCATGTAACATTGAAACCATGAAACATCGAATAGTCCGTCGGCGAAAATGTCCTTTTATTATTACGTTATTCAATTTTGTTGACAGTGGAATAAATATATGGTTATGAAAAAAATACTGCTCTACCTGTTGCCAGTACTACTGATCGGTCTGACGGCTGCTTATTTTATGTATAATAAGCCCCATCAGAATATGGAAAAAGCCGCCGCCGATCTGACGATCTCTTCAAAAGAGCTGTTTGCCGCTTTTGAGAGTGATGAAACCGGTGCTAACGAAAAGTACCTGGAGAAGATCGTTGTGGTAAAGGGGCAGATCAAAGATGTATCAACAAATGAAGAAGGCCATATTAGTCTGACCTTGGAGAGCGAAAGCGATATGTTCGGCGTTATCTGTCAGCTCGACGAACTGACCGAACATCCAAGAACCGATTTTACAGTTGGTGAAACTGTTTCTATGAAAGGCATTTGTACCGGTATGCTGATGGATGTAGTGCTGGTGCGATGCGTGGAAGTGTAGGCGTGTACAGGTGTTAGCGTGTTGATGTGTTCACGTTGGCACCTCAGCACCCGAACACCCAAACACCTCACAAACCAAAAATTAAAATCAATCCAATGAAAAACATTTTTCTGATCGTCTGCCTGTTATTTATCAGTCTGCCATCGATGTTCTCCCAAAAATATTTCACCCGGGAAGGGAAAGTCGTATTTACCTCTCAGGCACCCCTGGAAAAGATCGAAGCAGAAAATGAAAAGGCAACCAGTGTACTGGATGTGACTTCGGGCCGGATGGAATTCGCTATCCTGATCAAAGCTTTTCAGTTTGAAAAAGCGCTCATGCAGGAGCATTTCAATGAGAATTATATGGAGAGCAGCACTTATCCCAAAGCGACCTTTAAGGGCCAGATCAAGCAGGTTGATGCCGTAAACTGGAGTGCTGACGGGACTTACGAAGTAATCGTCACCGGGGATATTACCATTCATGGAGCCACTAAGGCAATTGAAGCTCCGGCGACTATCACGGTCAAAGATGGGGATATATCTGCCAGTTCTACCTTTGAACTGACCGTTGCCGATTTTGAGATCAAGATCCCGGCGGTGGTAAGAGACAATATTGCGAAAACTGTTGAGGTGACGGTGGAAGTAAATTATGAACTCTTGAAGAGTTGATCCTACGATGTTGTAATGCTGTGATTCTGTGATGGATCATGTGCAGTAGATAAGAATGATCGCAATGCACCACGAGCTCTGCTTAATACTACAATGTTGTGATGCTATGATGAGTTGGTGCAATGAGAAGATAATATCCGTGTGCCTAACTACATCGCAGTATCGTAGCATTGTAGTATCAAAACATCAAAATATGAAGCGCATAGGTTTTACACTACTCTTATTCACCTTCCTGGGCAGTGTTGCTGCACAGGACGATCTTTTATCCCTCCTGGGAGAAGACGAGGAAACCACCGAATACGTTACTGCTGCATTTAAGACCAACCGGGTGGTTAATCTACATTCCCTGGAAAGCACCTCCGGAGGTGTACTCGATCTTAAGATCTCCCACCGTTTCGGGATGCTCAATCTGGGGGCTTATGAACTGTTCGGTCTCGATCAGGCTTCCATTCGGATTGGAGCTGATTATGGTATTACCGATCAACTGACGATCGGGATGGGGCGCAGCAGCTTCGAAAAGACCTACGATGGTTTTCTGAAGTTCAAATTCCTCCGGCAGAGTACCGGTAAGCGGAAGATGCCTATCACGGCGGCGCTCTTTGCCAGCACGGCTATTCAGACCTTGCGCTGGCAAAATCCTGACCGGGAGAATCTGTTCTCTTCCCGTCTGTATTACACTTTTCAGATGATCCTGGGGCGGAAATTCAGTGAAGGCTTTTCCATGCAGCTCTCGCCGACCCTGGTGCACCGAAATCTGGTGTCCGTTACCACCGAAGCAAATGATGTCCTGGCAGTGGCCGCAGCAGGACGGATCAAATTATCTAAGCGAGTGGGCCTCAATCTGGAATACATCTACGTGCTTCCGGATCAGCTCGCTCCTGAATACCAGAACTCACTGTCGATCGGCTTTGATATAGAGACAGGAGGGCATGTTTTTCAGTTGCACCTCA
>JAGQXH010000207.1 GCA_020436695.1 Lewinella sp.
CCGTATGGATGAAATCAGATCGCTAGCCGCTGCTTATGAAGTACCGGTTGTAGAAGACGCGGCCGAAGCATTGGGTTCCTTCTATAAAGGCAGCGCTTGTGGGGCACTGGCTGATCTGGGCGTACTGAGCTTCAATGGCAACAAGATCATAACTACCAGTGGAGGAG
Source organism: Lewinella sp. (assembly GCA_020436695.1). Taxonomy (GTDB): domain Bacteria; phylum Bacteroidota; class Bacteroidia; order Chitinophagales; family Saprospiraceae; genus Flavilitoribacter. The sequence continues at coordinate 168 of JAGQXH010000207.1, forward strand.
GAGCGCTTCTGGCGTCGGATGAAGCGCTCATTCAAAAGGCTCGATTTTTGGCAACCCAGGCCCGTGATCCTGCACCGCATTATCAACATAGTCAGATCGGCTATAATTACCGTCTGAGCAATGTGCTGGCCGGTATCGGCCGCGGGCAAATGGAAGTTCTCGAAGAACGAGTGGCCCAACGCCGGGCCAATTTTGAACGGTATTGTACTTATTTCAATAACCGTCGGCAGGAAGGTTTTGAGGTCAAATTTCAGGAAGAAGCCGAAGATTTATTTAGTAATCGATGGTTAAGTTGTATATTAGTTGATCCTGATGCTAATCACGGGTTGACCCGTGAACATTTCCGATTGGCATTGGAAAGAGAAAACATTGAAGCCCGTCCCTTATGGAAGCCCATGCATTTGCAACCTATTTTTAAGCGAGCATTATATTACGGAAGCAACACGGCGGAGTATTTATTCGACATCGGCTTGTGCCTGCCCAGTGGTTCAAATTTAACCGAGCCTGATTTTGAACGGATTTTTGCGGTTTTCGATACTTTGTTATCGAGGAAGCCCGCAGCATTAAGCTAACTTTTATTGACAGAGCGTTTCGGATTTCCGGATTGAAGTTGACGGAAGCTATCTGATCAATAGGACAGCCATAATTGAGATGACTTGCCACGCGTTCTGCAGTATGATAAGTCCCAACGAAACATTTGAACTAATTTCGCTACACGACAAGGAATAATAAGAAGACTGAAGCAACTATGATGTCCTTACTCAGAAAACGTGCTAACCGGTTCGGACCAATTGCCGGTTACGTGACCAAGTCCCTGATCCTGGCATTTGATTTAGGGTTTTCTACCCTTTCTTTTTTCCTGGCAGTTTTAATCCTTGGAAAGTTCCAGGCAGATCGGGTACAATTGATGTGGAGTTGGGCTTTGCCCATGCTGCTCGTTTTGCGCCTGTTGAGTTTTTTTGCTTTTAAGACCTATTTTATCATCATTCGTTATGTAGGGGAAAAGGATATAAAGAACCTATTATACGCCGTACTGGCTTCCTCTGTGGCTTTCTATGTAGTACTAAAGGTTTACCCTGATTTTCTGCCGGCAGGCGAAGATCTTTCCATCGTCCTGGTGGATGGATTGTTGTTGCTCGTTTTTGCTTCCATTTTCCGTGTTTTGCTCCGTCTGGCCTTCAACCAGCTCCGCGACCAGCGGCGCTCCCGCCTCAATACGGTCATCTTCGGAGCTGGGGAGATGGGGGTTCTGCTGGAACGGGTGCTACGCTCCAACAGCAATCACAATTACCGGGCTGTTGCTTTTTTTGACGATAATACCCGGGTACATAAGAAACTGTTGAATGGTTTGCAGGTATTCAATCCCCGAAAATCATTTCATTCGGTAGTTAAGAAGTATGATATTAAAGTAGCCATTATTGGCATCAATAAGCTTTCGGAGGAGCGCCGGATCGAATTCATCAATAGCTGTCTGGAACATAAGGTAAAAGTGCTTAAGGTGCCGCCGCCCGAAGTGTGGCTGAACAATACTCCAAAATTGGGACAATTACAGGATATCCGCTTCGAAGATCTGCTTAATCGCAAACCCATCCAACTGGATGAAGATGCGATCAGTGAGACGGTGAAAGGTAAAGTAATATTGGTAACGGGCTGTGCCGGCTCCATCGGCAGTGAGATCGTACGTCAACTATTGCGTTTTGACCCCAGCCTCATTATCGGCTTCGATCAGGCGGAAACACCTCTGGCGGAGATTACGATTTCTTTAAAAAATGAAGTAAAGAACGGTCGCTTTCATCCGGTGATCGGTGATGTTAAAGATCACCATAAACTGCGGGAAATTTTTGAACGCTTTCAGCCCGAATACGTTTTTCATGCGGCGGCTTACAAGCATGTACCCATCATGGAACGTTTTCCTGAGGAGGCCATAAAGGTTAACGTGCAGGGGACGCAGTGCCTGGCGGACCTGGCTGCTCATTACGGTGTGCATAAATTTGTAATGATCTCTACCGATAAAGTGGTCAATCCGGGTAATGTGATGGGGGCCTCAAAACGCATAGCTGAAATTTATGTACAAGCCCTTAACTATGCCCGTCATTCGCAAACACAGTTTATTACTACCCGTTTCGGAAATGTATTGGGGTCAAACGGATCGGTGATTCCTATTTTTAAGAAACAGATCGAAAACCGGGAACCGGTGACGGTCACCCACGAGGAAGTGACCCGCTTTTTTATGACTATCCCGGAGGCATGCCAACTGGTACTCGAAGCCGGAGCTATGGGACTGGGAGGAGAGATCTTCATTTTTGATATGGGTGAGCCGGTGCGTATCGTTGAGCTGGCAAGAAAGATGATACAAATGTCCGGGCTGACCCCCGGTCAGGATATTGAGATCAAATTTACCGGCCTGCGACCGGGAGAGAAACTTCGGGAAGAGTTGCTGGATACGCAAGAAGATCTTATTCCTACCCATCATCCGAAAATTCGAAAAGCTTCCGTGCGGAATAATGATTATCAAGTGATCAAACAACAAATTAAAACCCTGATGGTAACTGCGAATGAAGGGCATGATCACATGGAATTGGTAAAACAAATGAAAATGATCGTTCCTGAATTTACCAGCCAGAACTCTGACTACTCCAAACTGGATAGTGTCAAGGGGGAGGTGGTGACGCCTCCGGAAAATAATTAAAGGGGAGAGGCGGGTCCAAAATCATTAATAATTGTATAAAAGACTCTTTTTACAAACCGTAGGCAAACTTTTTCCCTCTGATTTTTTTGCTCACCGCTTTCCGGTGTCAGTAAAGGGGATTTGTTTTATTAATAATAAGGTTATACTTTTAAAAAATGAAAGGAACGAATGGGATCTGCCTGGAGGTAAGCTGAAGAGAAAAGAAGCGGTCCTCACCTGCCTTACCAGAGAAATAGAAGAGGAATTGTCGATCAGCATACAACCAAGAGAACTACTTCGCGTTACAACTATAAATGTGATGAATGCTATAAGGGTATTCGTAGTCATTTATAGTTGTTTTACCCGGGCATCCATCGATGATCTGAAAATGAGCGAAGAGAGTTTTGAGATCGGAGCATTCAGTATGGAAGAGATCGATGGAATCGTTTTGCCGAAAGTTTACAAGGAAACCATCAAACAAGCCTATTTAGTACACCTGCCCAATTAGAAAGGAGTGAGAAATCAGGGTTGAAAATGAAGAATGAGTGGAAAGCACTCCTACCGGTATTTAGCCTGTAAATTGTAATGCGGTAACGCATGCATATTCATCATTTATCAACCATCAATTATCAATTATCGCTCCCTGTCTTTGCTAACTCCCCAGCGGCAGAGGGAAAAATCTGAAACAGCTTGAAAAAAGTTTTAATCGTAGCCAATACTACCTGGAATATATACAATTTCAGGATGGGTATCTTGCGAAAACTGGTAAAGGAAGGTTATGAAGTAGTGGTGGTAGCCCCGGTTGACAACTATATCCATTATCTGCAGCAATTACCTTCGGTGCGTCACCTCCCGCTGAAGCATCTGAAACCGCAAAGTAAAAATCCGCTACAGAGCTTATTGCTATACTGGGAATTTTTGCGGATCTACCGTTCGGAGCAACCAGACGTAATCTATCATTTTACCATTAAGCCTAATATTTTCGGAAGCCTGGCTGCTCGTCGGGCTAACATCCGGAGCATTCCGACGGTTACCGGTCTTGGATACACCTTTTTGCATAGTCGCTGGCTCAACAGGCTGACCATTCGCCTATATCGATGGGCATTTTCCGGCCTGGGAAAAGTGATATTTCACAATCAGGATGACTGTCGTTTATTCGTGGAACAGAAGATAGTAGTGCCGGAACAGGCGCTGGTTGTAGCTGGTTCGGGAGTGAACACCAATTATTTTCGCCCTTTACCAAAACCCCTGTCAGAACAAAAATTCCGCTTCCTTTTTATTGGCAGATTATTATATGATAAAGGGATTAAGGAATATGTGGAAGCGGCTGCTATATTGCAGAAACTGGCTCCGCACGTAGAATGTCAGATCGTAGGCGATCTGGCTGCCGCCAATCCCAATGCTATACCCAAGCGAGAATTCCTGCATTGGCTGAACCGGAAATATATTCGTTATTTCGGTGCTGCATCAGATGTACGTCCATATATCAAGCAGTGCGATGTACTGGTTTTACCTTCTTACCGGGAAGGCATGCCCAGAGCCATATTGGAGGCGCTTGCTATGGGGCGCCCGATCATAACCACTGATGTAGCCGGTTGCCGGGAAGCGATCTGTGCTAAGACCGGGTGTTTGGTACCCGTGAAAAACAGCAAAGCTTTGGTGGAGGCAATGCTGGAGTTTTCACATAAGGATACTGAGGATCTGGAGCAAATGAGCAGGGCCGCAAGAAGTCGGGCCCTGCGTGTATTTGACGAACGGTTGGTAGTAAATGACTACTTTGAACAGACCGAGAACAAACCGGTGATAGTTGCTGATCCGGCCCCTTCCCCAAAACCGGTGCAGGTAGAATTGTTGAGTACTTCCTGAAGATACACAACCCATTGTCTAAAAGAAGTACCTGTAAAATATTAAATGGTGTGCTCCGGTCGGTGGCACACCATTCCTTTTTTAACGATATGATTAGGAAATAACACGGCATCTAAAAACAAACACCTGCTCGTTATTTATTACAATTTTCCTCCGGTAAAAGTACCGGGAGCCGTACGTATTTTCCATGTATGCCGGGCAGCGGTGAGGCATTTTGAAAGTGTACGGGGATTGAGCAGTCGTAATCGAGATCTTTTTCATACCGATCCCAGTCTGGAGTTGCCGGAAGTGCCGTTGACCAGCGTGACTACCTGGGATCTGCGACGACTAGCTGCCGGCCGGGGAAAAAATGAACAGCCTGTTGTGTCTGCTGCAACGAAGGCGTCTGTCGTGGGCCGGCTACTTAGGAAACTCTTAGATAGCTTTCCATTCAATGTTTTGATCGGCGATGGTGGTTTGATCTACATTTTGGCTGGATACCGGGCTGCCAAAAAAATGGTGCAGGAGGAAGGGGTTACTCATGTATTCAGCACCTTCCGGCCATATTCTGATCATTTAATTGCCTATTTGCTGAAGCGAAGATTTCCTCATTTATTCTGGGTAGCTGATTTTCGTGATCTACACCTGGATGAGAAGCATGGGCGTCAACTTTTATTCTGGTCATTTCAGCTCTGGTGCAATCGCACTATCCTGTCAGGTACTGATCTGCTTACTACCGTATCTGAAGGGCTGGCCCGGAAATTGTCGCAAGTAGCTTCGGCAGTTCGGCTCTTGCGGAACGGAATTCCTGATATTGCCGACTGGCCGCAACGACAGCCAACTTCCTATTTTTCGATTACTTATACCGGACGTATTTATCCGGGCGAGCAAAATGCGGAATTATTGTTTGCAACGCTTGCGGAAATGATCCGGGCTGGAAAAATTTCTGCGGATCAGATTCGCCTTATTTATGCTGGCCCTACGCCTGAGCTTTGGCAACAGTGGGGAGAGGCCCATGGGCTGACTGCGCAACTGGATATCCATGGATTTTTACCGCTAACGCAGGCGCGCCAGTTGCAGGTAAACAGTACGGTTAATCTCCAACTAGCATTCAGCAGCGTCGGCCAAAAAGGAGATCTATCCAGTAAAGTATATGAATACCTGGCAGCCGGTAATCCTATCCTGACGATTATCCGAGGAGAGCCCGATAAGGAGTTCGAAACTTTTTTTGCTACCTTTCGGCCTGGTCAACTGATCTATGACCGGCCGGAAGATCGAGTTACTCTCGAAGCGTTTATACTGGAACGTTATGAAGCCTGGCAAAGCGGCAGAGAAGAGTACTGGCCGGGCAATCAGGAGGCTGCCCTGGCCTGGCGAACGGATGTTTTGATGGACACATTTTTTGATTCGTTATTGAACACTCAGGGAACATTGTCCGAGAATGAATTTTAATAATAAAAATATTTTGGTACTGGCACCCCATACCGATGATGGTGAACTTGGCTGTGGCGGTACTATTGCCAGAGCTATCGCGGAAGGTGCACAGGTCTATTATGTGGCATTTTCTACAGCGGAAGCCTCCGTGCCGGAAGGATTTCCCCGAAACCAGCTGGAAAAAGAAGTACGGGAAGCAACCCATCTACTGGGTATTCCCTCTGATCATCTGTTCGTCTATAAATATCAGGTACGCAAGCTCAACTACGTACGTCAGGAGATACTGGAAGAATTGATCCGTTTGCGCCCCCTAATCAAACCTGATATAGTATTTCTGCCGAGTTCGGAAGATATCCATCAGGATCATTCCACGGTATACCAGGAGGGCGTACGGGCCTTCAAACATAGTTCTCTTTTCGGATATGAACTCATCTGGAATAATCTTTCATTCAGTGCCGATTGCTTTGTTGCTTTGAAATCTGATGACGTGCAACGAAAAATAGCTGCTTTAGGGGCCTATCAAACCCAGGAAGGACGGCATTATATGGAGCCGGATTTTATCAGGTCTTTGGCTAAAGTGCGAGGCACCCAGATCAGTGTCGAATATGCAGAAGCTTTTGAAGTTATCCGCCTTATCTTCTAGGCATATTGCCGGTGGGTTGTTACTGCTTTATCTCATAAGCACAGCCTTTCTGGAATTGCCCTTGTATGCCGCCTGGCAGCACCGATTGCAATTGCCGGAGCTGATCTTCGTGCTAAGTTGTCCGCTATTGATATTTACCCTATACCGGAGCCGCCATTCTTTCGCCTTGAACCGGCTGGATCTTGCGGTCGGGTTGTATTTATTGATCAACGTATGCTCGGCCCTGTGGAATCATCAGGCTTCCCCCTGGCTGGAAGTGTTGGGAAAGAGTTATCTCGTCGGTGTTTACCTCCTGTTCAGGTTGGGTGTACAAAACCAGCAGATCGATCAAAAAGATATGATTCCTGCCTTCAAGCTCATGATCGCGGCCATTTTCTTGATGATTTCCACCGGATACGTCATGCTCTATTTCGGGAAGGAAAATGTCTTTTTGGCGCGGTTTGCCGATTACCCCTATTTGGGCACAGTATATCGGGCAAAAGCTTTATTGCAAACGCCGTCTATGTATATTTCGATAGTAAACTGGTGTATCATTTATCTGCTGGCGAATAGTCTACAAAAGGGGAATATCTACCGCAGTTTGTTGCAGTTACTATTATTTGGAATGATCGCTTTGTTCAGTTTTTCCAAAGCGCTGTTGTTGACGGGGTTTGCTGTACTGCTCATTTTTGTGTTCCATTACCGTCAGCAGGCTATTCGAAAAGTATGGCTTCCGGTCATGATCGTTTTTGGTTTGCTTTATTTTCTATTCACAAATTTTGTATTTCTAAAACCGGGAAATGGGGGAGAAGTGGGGAGCACTTATCTGGCCGTGAATGAGATACAACAGGATGATCAGGGAAGCTTAATCCCAACTGCCTATTTTTCGTTGAAGAAAGCAGCCATCGGTATGGGGCTCGATGCTCCCTTTCTTGGAGTAGGCCCTGGTTGCTTTATCAATCAACTCCAGGTGAAACAGCAGACCGGAGCATACCCGTCCCATCTGCCGCTACATGATCCTCATTCCGTCTATCTTGGGGCCTGGGCTGAAACCGGATCGGTCGGACTCCTGGGATTATTGACATTACTGGCCGCCGTATTTGGGCGGATCAGAAAGATAAGCACAAATGATCCTTTTTATCAGATCTTCTTAGTGTGGCTACTGTTATTCTTGCTGGAAGGAATGAATACCGATCTAATGAATTTTCGTCATTATTGGATACAACTGGGCCTGATTGGCGGTTGGCCCTATCTCAACCGATCATGAGTACCATTGCCATTCATCAACCCAATTATTATCCCTGGCTGGGTTATTTCTACAAACTCTATCTGGCCGACCGCATGATACTATTGGATGACGTGGCTTACTCCAAAGGAAGCTATACGGCACGTACCCTTATCCGCAAACTACCCGGCCAGGCTTGTGCTTCCTATTTGAGTGTACCAATAAAGCAGAGTCCTTTGGGTACGCCAGTCAATAAAATAGGGATCGATACCTCAAGGGATTGGACGGCACTACACCTGGCACGTTTGCATCAGGTATATCGCCAGTCACCCTATTTCAATGAGTTTTTCCCACTGATCGAATGGCAACTGGAAATGGTCGCCGGCTACGAATATCTGGCAGATGCAAATATTTATCTGATCAGAGAAATAGCTGATCTTTTATCGTGTGAGGCAGAACTGATGCGGAGCAGTTCTCTGCCGTTTTTCGGAAAAGGGACGGATTATTTGATAGATCTGATCCAGGATCAGGGCGGGGCCGTATATGTAAGTGGTTCCGGTGCTGATAAGTATCAGGATAAAGCTGCTTTCAAAAAAGCGGAGATCGAGCTGCGTTATACTCATACTTATCGGGATCTCGAACTTTACAGATACCCTCAATATCAGGGTTCCTGGCTAAATGGACTTTCTATAATTGATGCGTTGATGAATATCGGCGTAGCCGGCATTAGAAGGCTATTTGAATCTTTCGAAAGATAAGCTACTTGTTCCTTTCCTATCCTTTCTCAGTTCCCATTCCTGAACATCATTCCCCAGGCCCTGCAAACCTTCACCAGCCACAAACCCAGGAATAAAAAGAGCATGGGTACTTCCATACGCTCTTTTCGATTGCGGTAATTCATTTCCTGGAAAAAAGCTGGGGAAGGTGGAAGTAAGTTCTTGCCGATTTGCCACATCCAGTCTACTGAATACAGTGGTCTTCCCTTTGCCCGCCACAATGCTTTCCTGCCTCCACCCAGACGAACCATTTTTCGGACTACCGGGATTAAGGTTTTTGCCGGATAATGCACTTTAGCCCCTTCCGCAAATCCGAAGGTATGGCCCTGCTGATAAGCCCGTTGTGTCCATTCTATATCTCCTAATGATCGAATATGAGGTAGAAAATAACCGATTTCATCAATCAGAGACTTTCTGAAGAACAAATGGCCGGCGGATAAGGCCGTCAAATGCGGCAGGTCTTCTATGGAAATGTAAGAATAGAGATAGTCGATCCTTTCGGCCAGGGTCCGCTTTGAGGAGAAGCTATAAAGAACCGGGCCGGTAATGATAGCTGCTTTCGTTTTTTCCAGATCGTTCACCCCCTGGGCCAGCCAGTCGTTCACCGGGATACAATTGGAATCCAGTAGGGCAATGACGCTTCCCCGGGCGGCTGCAATTCCGGCGTTTCGGCACCAATAGGGGCTTTGGTGTGCTGTTTCTACCAACAACTGCACCGGATAATTTCGGCATACCTCCGTCGAGTGATCGGTAGACCCATTATCAACTACTATGATCTCCACGGCACCGGAGCGAAAAGATTGTTGGCAGACGGCTTCCAGACAGTGTGCTAATCGCTCCTGATTGTTTAAATTTGGTATAATAATACTGACTAAAGGATCTTTCATTGTATCAACAGAGCATTGTCATCATTCCGGCCTGGTATCCCATTCCCTCTGACCCTCTGGCCGGGATTTTCATCCGGGAACAGGCCAGGGCACTGCGAGCCGCAGGGCTAAATATAAGCGTTTTTCACGTGGAGGAGAGTCGTTTCCCGAAGCTACAGCCTAGCCGGGTAAGATTTGAGCTAGAAGAAGAAGTGCCTACTTTTCGACTGTCGGTTTGGGTGCCCCCCAAACGCCTCCGGCCTTTCCGGATTTATTGGTTGCAGCAGTGGGACCGATTGTTTTTAAGCTACCGGGAAAAATTTGGAACTGATCCGATATTGTTTCACGCCCATAGCTTCGTCGGAGGAGCTGCCGCAAAATACCTGAGCCGTCGATACCACCTTCCCTACGTATTAACGGAACATTACAGCGGCTTTATCAGTGGCCGTCTGCCTGCCCACTGGAAAAAAGATCTGCCTGGGATCTACGGCAATGCAAACAGGGTGATTGCCGTGAGCCGTCTATTGGCAGATGCCATGGGCGGATATGCTTCCTGTGTGGAAGTAATACCTAATCCCATTGATACGGCACTTTTCCGACCGGGGTCCTCTCGCGTTATTTCGCCCTTCTTTCACATGGTTAATGTTGGCAGCCTGATCCCCCGCAAAGGGCAGCATATTTTATTGGAGGCACTGGCTCAATTACCGGATCGGGAAACTGTTCGACTCCAGATTATCGGGAGGGGCCCTTCGGAACATCAGCTGAGAGCACAGGTGAAAGCACTTGGTTTGGAACGGCAGGTGAGTTTTGCTGGAGCTGTAATGCCGGAACAACTGGTGGCTATCCTACAACAGGCTCAACTCTTCGTATCTGTTAGTCATTCGGAGTCCTTTGGTCTGGTACTGACGGAAGCGCTGGCCTGCGGCTTACCTGTTATCAGTACACCAACGGGGATTGCGAAAGAAGTCATCGACGAAAAGATCGGGCAGATCGTGAAAAATAGCGACGAATTGATAACTGCCATCCAGCGTTATCGTGAAGGATCCCGACTACATCATCCGGAGCTGGCACGTCAAAAGGTCGTTTCGAACTATGGAAGAGAACGTGTGACCGTCCGGATAATGGCGATCTATCAGGAAATATTCGATCAGATGCAACGAACATAGAGCAATAGACAGCGGTGCTGTCACTTACGGTTATTATGCCAATACATTCGTATTACCCTTTCTGTTACTTCCCGGACCAACTGAATACCGGGGAGCGTATGCCTGAAATAAGTAAGCCAGCTGACCTGTAGCAAAGGCAAGAGTATAAGACGCCAGCTCAGTACATGCAGGAGCAGCATCATGATCACCTGTCCCCAGGCTATTCCTTCCAGTCCCCACCGATAACCGATGGCAATGGCTGCGGCGGTTAATGGAAAAGTGATCACATTCATTAGCAGACTGAGCTGCGTTTTACCGGTTGCGATGATCAGATTGGCGTTAAATCTAAGGATCATGCGCCAGTAGAAGAAGATGGCGAAGATCCTGCAAACGTTGCTCAAAAATGCATATTCCGGACCGTAGATGACCGGTACGGCCAGTCCGGCGACTAAAAAGAACCCTCCATATACCAACGCCATGAGCGTTGCTATAGATTGGGTTATCTTTAAAAAGCCTTCCCGTAAGCGTTGGATGTCATCCTGTAGTTTGGGCAGGATCGGTAAGCTGGCATCCGTAATGACCCTGCTGATCATCTGACCCGGTTTAAGTACTAACTGACGGGCCAGACTATAAGCCCCAAGGGTGGCAGCATCACTTAGTTTCCCGATCATAAGGATGTCGATCTCCCGGGTGAAATAATTGACGATCTCACCACCAACGGCAAATTTGCCGATCTTCCAAAACGGTTTGATCTCCCGGAAAGAAAAACTAAATTTAAGAGGATACCGGCGAAGCCCTGCTAAAAGCCAGCGAACCTGCATGA
>JAGQXH010000208.1 GCA_020436695.1 Lewinella sp.
TAGTGGTACAGTCGGCCACTAAATGGATCGGAGGCCACGGTACTTCCATCGGCGGCGTAATCGTGGACGGCGGAAATTACAATTGGGGGAACGGGAAATTCCCTCAGTTCACAGAACCTTCAGAAGGCTATCATGGCATGGTCTTCTGGGATATTTTCGGTACGGATGGGCCGTTCGGCAATATTGCTTTCATCATTCGCGCCCGGGTGGAAGGCCTGCGCGACTTCGGTCCGGCTCCATCTCCTTTCAATACCTTCCTTTTGTTGCAGGGGCTGGAAACCCTGAGCCTGAGAATGGAGCGCATTGTGGATAACGCCCAGGCACTGGCCGAATGGCTGGAAACCCATCCAAAAGTCACTTCCGTAAACTACGCCGGTCTGGAGAGCAGTCCCAACCATAAAAGGGCTAAAAAATACCTCAAGCGTGGTTTCGGTGGTGTCCTAAGCTTCATCCTGGACGGCGGAAAAGATCAGGCCACGAAATTTGTTGATAGTCTTAAACTGGTAAGCCATCTGGCCAATGTAGGTGATTCCAAAACGCTGATCATTCAACCTTCGGCTACTACGCACCAACAGTTGAGCAATGAGGAACAACTGGCTGCCGGCGTTTCGCCCACGCAATTGCGGGTTTCTGTCGGTATCGAACACATCGACGATATAAAGGCCGATTTTGAACAGGCATTTGCCAAAGTGTATGCCGACGAACCGGTCTTGAGTTAAATTTAGTAGTCAGTGGATCTTAGAGCTTGAAGAGTCATAAGTCTCCAGTCGTAAGTTAATGTATGCAGCATTTTGCTCTATGCCGACTTACGACTCACTGACTTACGACTCTTTGACTTTGCTCTTTCCACTGACAACCACACATAATCTGTAGCATATTTGTGAATACCCTGATCATAAAGCAACCCTTTGAATTAGAGAGTGGTGCATCTTTGCCGGAACTGGAGATCGCCTACCACACCTATGGTCAAATAAATGAAGACGCAGACAACGTCATCTGGGTCTGCCATGCACTAACGGCTAATGCCGATGCAGAAGACTGGTGGCCGGGATTGGTAGGACCGGGGCGTTTTTTTGATCCGGAACGGTATTTCATTGTTTGTGCCAATATTTTGGGGAGTTGTTACGGTACCACTGGTCCTGCCAGTATCGATCCGCGAACCGGTGAAGTGTACGGGACTGATTTTCCACTGGTTACGATCCGGGATATGGTGCAGGCTCACCAGCTACTGGCCCAGCATCTGGATATCAGAGCAGTAGCTTTGATGATTGGTGGGTCCATGGGCGGGCAGCAGGTTTTGGAATGGTCGGTCATGGAACCTGATTTTGCCCGAAAGATCTGCGTGCTGGCTACCAACGCCCGGCATTCGGCCTGGGGTATTGCATTCAACGAATCGCAGCGCATGGCGATAGAATCCGATCCGACCTGGCAGGAACGCCGACCGGGAGCCGGGAAGGCCGGACTGGAAGCCGCCCGGGCCATAGCCATGTTGTCTTACCGGAATTATGAGACTTACGATATCAGTCAGACCGAGAAACAAAACGAGGTCACCGACAACTTTCGGGCAAGTTCCTATCAGCGCTACCAGGGACTTAAATTATTTCGGCGATTCGATGTGGTGGCCTACTGGCATTTGAGCAAGGCCATGGACTCGCATAACCTGGGACGTAATCGAGGTAGTGTACGGGAAGCCCTAAACTCCATACGGGCCAAAGCGATGGTCATTGGTATCCATTCCGATCTGCTCTTTCCCATTCGCGAACAGGCCACCATTGCTAAAAGCATACCCGCTGCATTGTTTAAGGTGATCGACAGCATTTTCGGACATGATGGTTTTCTGATAGAAAGTGAGGTCATCTCCGAATTGCTCGCAGATTTTCTGGACGATCATTCCGGCCCAAACGGGCAGAATACTCAGATCGAGTCGGATATGGGCGTGATCGATCTGCGGAAAAACGCTATTCCAGGGTCGGAAAGCTTTTGAAAAGGTAAGATAATAGACTAATGCGAGTTGTCTGTTAACAATCAAAATAACAGACCGACTCCCGAATGCTTAACCAGGAACTTAGATCAACAGATCGAACAGCATCTTGCTGTTATTCAGCGGCTGATAACTGAAGTGATATTCCTCCATCCGCTGCACCAGGGCGTCGAAATCGGAGCGGTGCTCTACCTGGATACCGACCAGGGCCGGACCGGTTTCCCGATTGTGCTTTTTGGTATACTCGAAATGAGTAATGTCATCGGTCGGCCCCAGAACGTGATTAAGGAAATCACGTAATGCACCGGCTCTTTGCGGGAAGCGGATGATGAAATAATGTTTAAGGCCCTCGTAGAGTAAAGAGCGTTCCTTGATCTCCTCGGTACGGGTAATATCATTGTTACTGCCGCTCAGCACACAGACTACATTTTTACCCCTGATCTTATCTGCGTACTGATCCAGTGCCGCAATGGTTAGCGCTCCGGCCGGTTCTACTACGATCCCTTCTTCATTGTATAACTGAAGGATCGTACTACAAACCTTGCCTTCCGGCACCAACACCAGATCATCCATTACCTTTTGGATGATGGGAAAGGTGATCTCTCCAATGCGTTGTACAGCAGCGCCATCTACGAAGTTGTCTATCTTGTCGAGCGTTACTACTTTTCCGGCCTCCAGCGCAGCATGTAATGCGGCCGCTCCGCTCGGTTCTACTCCAATTATTTTGGTATCCGGGCTGATCTGTTCGAAATAACTGCCCAGTCCGGAGATCAGACCGCCGCCGCCAACAGCGACGAACACGTAATCGATGGGATCTTTACAGCTTTCCAGGATTTCCAGCCCGACGGTTCCCTGGCCCTCGATCACCCGCTCGTCGTCGAATGGGTGAACAAAGGTCCTGTTTTCTTCTCCGGCAATGCGCATTGCTTCGGTGTTGGCCTCGTCAAAAGTGTCGCCGCGCAGGCGTACTTCCACGAATTCCTTACCGAAAAGCTGTACTTTCTTGATCTTCTGCTTGGGGGTAACACTCGGCATATAGATAATGCCGTGGACTTTCATTTTACGACAGGCAAAAGCCACTCCCTGAGCATGGTTGCCGGCGCTGGCGCAGATCACGCCCCTGGAAAGTTGTTCCGGGCTGAGCCCGGCCATTTTGTTGTAAGCTCCCCGGATCTTGTAGGAACGGACCACCTGGAGATCTTCCCGCTTCAGCCAGATCTGGCAGGCATAATGGTCGGACAGGTTGACATTGTGCATCAATGGAGTAGGGTCAGCTACTCCTTTCAACAATACTTTAGCCTTATATATATTTTCTACGGAAACCAAAGCGATAGTGATATGGTGATCAGGTGATATGGCGATGTGGTGAGTGAGCGAAGTGGCGAATAGGCGAAAAAGTTTTCACCCATAACCTTTAGGCCTGCTCACCACATCACTATATCATCACATCGATTTTAGTCAATTTCAACGCCTTCAGACTCCGGACGCAGCGAACGTACGGTGCGGCCTGCCTGCCACATCTCACTGTCGTGCAGTTCTTTTAGCTCTGCATCCAGTTTTTCCCGGTAGTCCGGCTGGCTGTTGGTGTCGATAGAACGTTGTGCTTCTTCACCGGCAGCAACGCTGGCGTAAAGGTCTTTGAAAACCGGCCTCACGGCATCGCGGAATTTGTTTTTCCAGTCCAGTGCACCACGTTGAGCCGTGGTAGAGCAGTTGGCGTACATCCAGTCCATACCGTTCTCAGCCACCAGTGGCATCAGACTTTGCGTCAGTTCTTCTACCGTTTCATTGAAGGCTTCACTCGGGCTGTGGCCGTTCTCGCGCAATACGGTGTATTGTGCCTCAAATATACCCTGAATGGCTCCCATCAGCGTACCACGCTCACCGGTAAGGTCAGAGTATACCTCTTTCTGGAAGCTGGTCTCAAACAGATATCCGGAACCTACACCGATACCCAACGCTACCACACGCTCCTTCGCTCTGCCGGTAGCGTCCTGGTAAATAGCGTAGCTGGAGTTAAGGCCACGTCCTTCCAGGAACAGACGACGCAGACTGGTACCGGAGCCTTTAGGAGCCACCAGAATAACATCAATATCTTTAGGTGGAACGATGCCGGTGCGTTCGTGATAAGTAATGCCGAACCCATGAGAGAAGTACAATGCCTTTCCTGCAGTCAGGTGTGGTTTAAGCTTGGGCCAAACCGCGATCTGAGCGGCATCAGACAGCAAATACTGAATAATAGATGCTCTTTGTGCTGCTTCTTCAATAGGGAACAAGGTTTCGCCGGGTACCCAGCCGTCCGCTACTGCTTTGTCCCAGGTTTTGGAGTTTTGGCGTTGACCGATGATCACATTAAAGCCGTTGTCACGCAGGTTCAGTGACTGTCCCGGACCCTGGACGCCGTAGCCGATAATGGCAATCGTTTCGTCTTTCAGGATCTCACGGGCCTTTTCCAACGGGAATTCTTCCCGGGTTACCACATTTTCTACTACACCGCCAAAATTCAATTTTGCCATGATCTGAAAATTTTTCGTTTAGCTTGAATTCAATAGTTATTAATCCGTTAATTTGGCTTCAGCTTAAGGATATTAGGTCTGAAAAACCTTGGTCAGGATTGGGGGCGTGAAGGTAAGGATAAAATAAAAAAATCGACCGGAGATGCCGTCGCAAAATTTGCATGAAATCCGATGTCTAAGCGTTTTTTTACGAAATTCCGACTCGGTGTTAGCGTGAATACTGCTTTGAATTACGTTTAGCACTTAACAAAAGAATCCCGGGTTGACCTATAACGTCAACCCGAGATTCTCTTTTACAGATTATTACTTTAGTATACTGTAGTAAATTAGTGTTGAACGATCAACTTGGTACTGGAAAGCCTGGAACCTTCACCATCACTAATGCGAACCAGGTACAGCCCGTTGGGCAAGTCATGTACATTTACTTCTAAGATGGAAGCTTCCTGATCGATGCGTACTTCTCTCAGTATCCTACCGGTAATATCAGTCAAATGAAGCACTTGTGCTTCGCGCATGTGGCTTAGATCGACCAGCATTATATTACGAGCCGGATTAGGATAGACCTGCACATCGGAGCCTGCCTGAAGCGGACCACGGGCTCCCGATCTGGAACTTTGTCCGGCAATGAAAGAGGCCGTAGTACTCGTAGCGGAACTACCCGGACAGTTGGCCGTCACCTTCCACTCATAAGTATTTCCATTGGTCAGGTTACTGATCTGATAACTGGTACCGGAGGTACTCCCGCTACTCCATCCTCCGGAACCGGAGGTTCTCCATTCAACCGTATAACTTACTGCACCACTTACTGCGGTCCAGCTAACCACCATTTTTACTTTTCGCTTATTCGTATTGCCACTCGGAGTGGCACCTATCAGGGTTGGGGCAGTACATTCACTGCCTACCTGACAGTTAGGATCGTTGCCGCAATCGGGATCATCACAATCAATAAGCCCATCGTTATCGTCATCAATACCGTTATCACAGATCTCATTCGTCGGTGGTGGGGTGCCGCTACAAACCGTTGAGTTGGCCAGATTAGCCCGGGTACCCGCCATAATTCCCTGCATTACAGCCGCCTGACCAGCTGTGAAAAGGCTCATACAGCCGTCGTCAGAATAATCCATATAGTTTTCAAACATATCCCGGTCCGGTGAAGATGGGCAGCTGTCGGGAGCATCAGTACATGGCTCAGCGGTATAGTTCGGACCACCGGCTACCGGAGTATCGCTGATACCGTCATCAACATTACAATTGCCGTCACCCCAGATGTGACGCAGGCCCAGATAGTGACCTACTTCATGGGTGCCGGTCCGGCCAAGGTGGAAGGGGTAAGTTGCCGTACCTACGGTTCCAAAATAGCGATAGTCAATAACCACCCCGTCAGTGGCCGGATTGCCACCTGGGAATTGTGCATATCCCAGTATTCCTCCGCCGATGTTGCATACCCATATGTTCATGTACTGGTCGGCCGGCCATGCATCTTCGCCTCCCTGGCTGCTGTACTTGACCGAATTGCTGGTACCGTGACTTCTTTTGCGGGAGGAAGTGCGGGTTATACCATCGGTAAGATTCCCTGAGGGATCTACCTTTGCCATACAGAACTCAATTTGCGAATCTGCTGCCTGTGGCCAGGCGCCACCCGGAAAAACCGTACGAAAATCCTCATTAAGCACGTCGATCTGACTTTGGATCTGTGCGTCACTGATGTCCTCTACCGTATTTCGGCGGTTGTAAACGACATGGACAACAACCGGAATAGTTACTACAGCTCTGCCCTGCAATTCACCCGATTGGATGATCCGGCGGGTTTGTTCTTCGATCTGTTGGAGTCTGATCAGTCTTTGGGGATCTTGCTGGATCTCTTGCATCAGGTACTCATAAGAGTAACAATTTCTCTGTGCAAAAACATTGCTTTGGAAAAACAAGAGACCCAGAACAAGAAAAAAGGTAAATTTTTTCATACTAGTCTTAGTTTCAATGATGAAAAGGTTTACAAAATATCTTGAAAGCTCCGTTTGGAACGGGACGTCGAATGAGGTTGCGTGCTAAATGAAGTACATCTGCTTTATTGAGATGGATCGATTTGCGGAATGTAAAAGGGTGATTGTTGTAAAAAGTGGGCCGGGAGGCAAGTAAAAGCATCACTTTATGAAAAGTAATATGCGAATGTAATAAAAAAGTGGTGGACTGAAAATTATATTTTTTTATTTCTCTTGAATACGGAAAGGATGATTGAACAGGTCTGTGTATCTCCTATTGAAATTTGCTGATCAGGCTTATTCTCCGGAAAAAATCAATATCCTTGATCCGAGGCTAACGGATATTCACGAAGAATCCCTAATTTTCCGCCATATTACCGCCCTGCCAATTAAGAATTTGTTTGCAGTGCTTTCAGTTGACTGGAAAACCATGTTATCTTAGCTGGATACTGCAGAGAGTTTCAAAGACTCGTACTATCTGAACCATGTTCTCAAGGTGAACAAATCACTTCATCATCGAGCCTGAGTATTTCATTCTGCTTAAGGCATGTAATTACTTTCTGAACGAAAATAGAAGTACTATCTATGACCCAAAACGTCAAGCAATTTAAACGGATATTGGTAGCCAACCGGGGAGAGATTGCCATTCGGGTATTGCGGGCTGCCTCCGAACTGAACTTAAGAACTATCGCGATCTACACTTATGAGGATCGCTATTCCCTGCACAGATACAAAGCGGACGAAGCTTATCAGATCGGATCGGAAGACGAACCGTTGAAACCCTATCTGGATATTGAAGAAATAATCCGGCTGGCCAAAGATAAAAATGTGGATGCCATTCATCCCGGATACGGTTTTCTCAGTGAGAACGTGAACTTTGCCAGGCGATGCGAAGAGGAAGGCATCGAATTCATCGGCCCTCCGGCAGAGGTTATGGATCAACTCGGCGATAAAGTAGCCGCCAAGCGACTGGCCCGTAAGGTACAGGTGCCCCTGATCGAAGATAGCCAACAAGACCTGGTGAATGCTGATATCGCCTTAGAGGAAGCCCGCCGTATTGGATTTCCGGTTATGATCAAAGCTGCTGCCGGCGGTGGTGGCCGGGGAATGAGGGTGGTGCGCCAGGAGTCGGAACTGGCTATCGAGTATAAAGAAGCCAGTGGTGAAGCTAAAACGGCTTTTGGTGACGGTACCGTATTCCTCGAGAAATTTATTGAAAATCCCAAACACATTGAGGTCCAGATCCTGGGAGACAAGCACGGCAATATCGTCCATCTCTACGAACGGGACTGCTCCGTGCAGCGCAGGTTTCAGAAAGTTGTGGAAGTGGCCCCCTGCCTGAGCCTTTCCGACGAGACGAAGGAAAAATTATATGAATATGCCCTGCGTTTGACGAAAGAGGTGGGCTACAGTTTTGCCGGTACGGTGGAATTTCTGGTGGATCAGGACGAACAGATCTACTTCATTGAGGTCAATCCACGGATACAGGTGGAGCACACCATCACGGAAGAAGTGACCGGTGTGGACCTCGTTCGCTCACAGATCCTGATCGGCATGGGCTATGCGCTGGATCATGAGAAGATCAACATCCGGAGCCAGGATGATATTCAGGTGAGTGGTTATGCTATACAGTGCCGGGTAACTACGGAAGATCCGACCCAGGATTTTAAACCGGATTACGGTACGCTGATTGCCTATCGTTCGGCGGCAGGTATGGGCATTCGTCTGGATGCGGGTAGTGCATTCCCCGGAGCCAAGATATCCCCCTACTTCGACAGTATGCTGGTGAAGGTAACGGCCTGGGGGCGTACGCTGCCGGGTAGTGCTGATCGTCTGCATCGGGCATTGCGCGAATTCCGGATCCGTGGAGTGAGCACCAATATCGGTTTCCTGCTGAATCTGTTGAAGAATGAAACGTTCCAGAACGGCAAGGCTACCGTCAATTTTATTAAGGAAAACCCACATCTGCTGGATCCGCCCAACTGGCGGGATCGCTCTACCAAGTTGCTGCGCTATCTGGCAGATGTCATCGTGAACGGTAACCCGGATGTAAAATTCCACGACCATAAAATGGTGTTTTTGAAACCGGAGGTACCCGCATACGAACGATTCAGTGCCCCCCCGCCGGGAACCCGTGACAAACTTAAAGAGCTCGGCCGGGAGGGTTTCGCACAATGGCTAAAGGCGGAGGATCGCATTCATTTTACCGATACCACATTCCGGGATGCCCACCAGTCATTACTGGCTACCCGGATGCGCACCATCGATATGCTGAATGTTGCGGAAAGCTACGCTCATCAGATGGGAGATCAGGTCTTTTCGCTGGAAATGTGGGGCGGTGCCACCTTTGACGTATCGATGCGCTTCCTCAAGGAGGATCCCTGGCGACGACTGGTGAAACTGCGTCAGGCTATTCCCAATATATTGTTCCAGATGTTGCTGCGCGGCAGCAATGCCGTGGGCTATACGGCGTATCCGGATAATCTGGTCATTAAATTCATAGAAGAAGCGGCAGAGGCCGGTATCGATATTTTCCGCATTTTCGATTCACTTAACTGGCTCGATGCGATGAAAGTGAGCATCCGCACTGTACGGGAAAGGACGGACTCGATCGCGGAGGCCTGCATTTGTTATACCGGTGATATTACTGACAAAAGTCGCACGAAGTTTACGCTCGATTATTATCTAGATCTGGCAAAAAGACTGGAGGATGAGGGCGCACATATTCTGGCTATCAAAGACATGGCCGGCCTGTTGAAACCCCTGGCTGCGGAACAACTGATCACGGCATTGAAAGAAGCTGTGGACCTTCCCATACATTTGCATACGCATGATACCAGTTCCATTCAGGCCGCTACTTATCTGAAAGCGATTGAAGTAGGAGTAGATGTAGTGGATGTGGCCATCAGCTCTATGTCCGGACTGACTTCTCAGCCCAACTTCAACTCCATGGTGGCACTGATGAAGGGGTATCCGCGCGGACGCCAGGATATCGATCTGGAGGCACTCAATCAGTTCGCCAACTACTGGGAGGCGGTGCGTCGATACTACTATCCTTTTGAGACGGAACTGCGGGCCGGTACGGCAGAAGTATATGAACACGAGATCCCGGGAGGCCAGTATTCTAACCTTCGCCCTCAGGCCAGAGCACTGGGACTGGAAGAAAAATTTGAGACCATAAAGGCCAATTACAAAGCGGCCAATGAGCTGTTCGGTGATCTGATCAAGGTGACGCCCTCTTCCAAGGTGGTGGGGGATATGGCTATGTTTATGACAGCCAATGGCCTAAAAAAGGAAGATGTGCTGAAGAAAGGTGCCACATTGTCTTTTCCGGATAGTGTGAAAGCACTCATGCGGGGGGATCTCGGCCAGATTGATGGCGGTTTCCCTTCGGAGATACAGAAGATCATTTTGAAGGATGAGAAACCCTATACCGACCGGCCGAATGCCCATATGGATCAGATCGACTTTGATGCGGAAATGAAGGTATTCCGCGACAAATTCGGTGAAGAACTGGGGATGCGCGATTTTCTGGCTTACCGGCTTTATCCGAAAGTATACCAGGATTATTCCGCTTTTCAGGAATTATGTGGACCGGTAACGGTGCTGCCCACCAAGAACTTTTTCTTCGGTCTGGAACCCAACGAAGAGATTATCGTGACGCTTGGTCCTGGTAAGAATATTCTCATAAAGTACCTCAATATGACCCAGCCGGATGAGCTGGGCAACCGCCTGGTGATCTTCCAGCTCAACGGACAGACCCGTTCGGTACCCATCCGCGACCATGAAGCCCGTTCGGAGGCGGTACTACATCGCAAAGCCGGTCGGGATAACGAAATTGGAGTTCCGCTGCAGGGCAATCTTTCCAAGATCCTGGTTCAGGAAGGAGAAGAAGTTGCGGTCAATACGCCGCTATTCATTATCGAGGCCATGAAAATGGAAAGTACCATCACTTCACCAATGGCCGGTAAAGTGATCAAAATTCACCTGCCGGAAAAAACATTGGTGGAACAGGATGATATGGTGCTGGAACTGGAATAACTGTCTGTTGCCAGTTGCCGGTTTGTCAACTGATTAACCGGCAACTGGTAACGATGCCTAAAAAGATAGTAGGCTGATTTTTAATAACTTATGGTCTTGTTTGGAAATATGGAATGACTAATGTTCCTCGATTCTCATCCTTAATTGAAAAATCCCATCCGCCAGGGTTTCTTCCAACTGGCGATCAGGGTGAAATCTTCCTTCTCGATCTGTTGAGAGCGAAAAAAGAGCAGCCCGAAATGAAATACATCAATGCTCAAACGGACCTTAGGATGTATCCGTAGCTCGTTCCATGCCTTTTTCATTTCGGATGACCAGTAAATATCTCCGATGCAAATGACGCTGTTGCTGTGGCTCAACTCCAGACATTGCTGGAAATAATCAATGGTGGGTTGATACCGGTGATCGCCGTCGAAATGGAAAAAATCGAATTGCTCGCCGGCAATAATCAGTTGGGGGAGTGTGTCATTAAAGGTAGACACGATAACTTTTACTTCTGGCAGTCCGAATTCTTGGAAATGTTGTTTTGCCAATTTAGCCACAGCAGGATTTCCTTCAATCGTGATCATTTCCGCGTTTCGGTTGGCGGCCATCTGATAAATAGCCGATACGCCCAATGAAGTCCCTAATTCCAGCAATCGTTGGGGCTTTAGGAAATTGACGATCCGGAACAATAGCTGACCCGCTATCGGCGTAATGGCTGAATAGTGGGCGATACGGCGTACGGTATGGTGTTGCTGACGGCCCAGCTGCGACCCGGCACCATGATCCACAATTTTGACAGCGTCGTCATTGAGGGCAAGTTTTTCACGAAGTGTTTGTAACTGACTGAAAATGTAATACCAGCGATGATCATCAAGTGTTTGTTCAAGGAAGGCTGAAACGAAGGGGGAATGGACATCGTAGCGAGTACGGGCGCGCCAATAATACCGAAGATAACGCCCATAGTATTTAATCAAAAAAACGAGAAGTTTCATGTATAAACTAAAATTGAAAAAGAGCGGGAAGATAGAACAATGAAAAAAA
>JAGQXH010000209.1 GCA_020436695.1 Lewinella sp.
AGTGGCGGAGCCGCCCTCAACCTGTCGGCGCAATAGCCCGGGCAGCCCTGTTTTCAAAAAATAATTCTGCGCCCTCCTGTTTTCGTAGAACAATAATTCACGATTGTGGAATTCGAGCTAATCCGTGCTGAAAAAGCTGGTATGGTATGTGCGTAACTTGTTGTTAATCAATCTATCGAAATACGTCAACAACGCGTAAAAAAAGCAAAGTAAGGTTTCTTTAATCGGGGCAAAGTGCCTACTTTTGCACCGATTTTTCGAGTACCCTTAAAGCAAGGAACTGTGAAAGTGGAATTCAAGAAGCTCTCCATATTGGTTTTCGCTCTGGCTTTTAGCTGGGGCATGCTGCTGGCGCAGGCCCATGGCCAGGCGCAGGAAGAACACGGCGTAGAAACCGAACAGCAAGGCGAGCATGGCGGCGAAGCCGGCCATGGCGGCCACGAGGACGGGAAATACGACCCCGTAGGCACCGTAATGGGCCACATTGCCGACGCCAACGAGTTCCACGTTTGGAAAGGGGTACACCTCCCGCTGCCGGTGATCCTCTATGCCCCTGAGCATGGTTGGACTACGGGCCTTTCGAGCATGTTCCAACACGGCCATGTCGCCGTTGACGGTTATGTGCTCAATCACGGGCGGGTAAACCGCGTTGCTGACCCGGCATTCCCGAAAGGAGAAGCGCACATCGATGGGGTAGTAGCGCATAAGGTGGAAGAGGCGGACGGAAAAGAAAAGGACGTCTATTATGCTGTGCATGAGGGCCAGGAGTACCTGCTCGACCCGCCGAGTACGGTAGACGGGGGCTTCCTTGGTGGCCGCATTACCTCCTTTTACGACTTTTCCATTACGAAGAACGTCTTCACCATGCTGCTCGCCGGTTTACTGCTCATCCTGCTATTTTCGGCAGTGGCGCGCGGCTATCGCAAGAACATCCACAAGGCGCCTTCCGGCATACAATCTTTTATGGAAGTATTCTTCGTCTTTATCCGCGACGAAGTGACCAAACCCATGATCGGCGAGAAGCATTACGAGCGTTTCCAGCCGTTCATCATGACGCTATTCTTCTTCATCCTGTTCTGTAACCTGATGGGCCTGATCCCTTTCTTTCCGGGCAGCGCCAACGTAACGGGCAACCTGGCCGTGACCATGACCCTGGCCGTGATCACCTTCTTAGTGGTTAACTTCAACGGTAAGCGGGATTATTGGGAGCACGTTTTCTGGATGCCGGGCATTCCGGCCTGGGTGAAGATCATCCTGACACCGGTGGAGATCCTGAGCTTGTTCATCAAGCCTTTCTCCCTGATGATACGTTTGTTTGCAAACATCTCCGCAGGGCATATTATTATTCTGAGCCTGATCGGCCTGGTATTTCTGTTCGGCAATAACGGACAGAGTGTCGGTGGCGCGGCAGGTGGCGCTGTTATCGGCGGGCTGTTCACAGCCTTTATGAACCTCATCGAATTGCTGGTGGCCTTCCTGCAGGCATTTATCTTCGCCATTCTGACCGCTTCTTATATCGGCGCGGCAGTGGAAGAACACCACCATGATGAGGCGCACGGAGAGGCGCATTAGGATAAAGGACGTCGGATGTCCGGCGTCGGTGCGGCCTGGGGCCAAGAAGTGAATTTTCATTTTTTCATTCATAAATATCTCAGAAAATGGGAGCAATTGGAGCTGGTATTGCAGCATTGGGTGCAGGCGTAGGCATTGGCCTTATCGGTAGCCGCGCAATGGACGCTATCGCACGCCAACCGGAAGCCGTAGGCGACATTCGTAACAACATGATCCTGACGGCAGCCCTTGTAGAAGGTGCTGCGCTGTTCGCGATCGTTGTAGGCCTGCTGCAAGGTTAATTCGCACCGAACGAATTGGAATAAGGGCGCGGGCTGGAGCGATTGGCTCTCAGTTCCGCCCTATCCTAAGAAAAGAAGACCTCTAAAGATATTTCAACTATGACTGAAGTATTATTTCTGGCCGACTTCTCCGTTATCAAGCCCGACCCGGGCCTGATCTTCTGGACCGCCCTCATTTTCCTCCTGGTGTGGCTCATACTGGGCCGCATGGCCTTCCGGCCCATTCAGAATGCGCTGAAACAGCGGGAGCAGGATATTCAAAACGCTCTGGATGAGGCCCGCAAGGCCCGTCAGGAAATGGCAAACCTCAAAGCTGAGAACGAAGAGCTGCTGAAGCAGGCTCAGGAAGAGCGCGCCAAAATCCTGAAAGAGGCCAAAGAGGCCAAGGATACGATCATCAGCGAGGCCAAGGAAAAGGCTAAGGAAGAAGCCCACAAGATCGTGGAGAATGCCAAAGCCGAGATCGAAAACCAACGCATGGCCGCTGTCGTCGACCTCAAAAACCAGATCGGGCTGCTGTCCATCGAAGTAGCTGAAAAGGTGCTTCGCCGCCAGCTGGAAGACAAGGCTGGCCAGGAGCAATTCGTCAAGTCTCTGGTCGACGAAATTAAACTGAGCTAGATATGTCTGTACAAAGAATCGCTTCCCGCTATGCCAAGTCACTGGTTGATCTGGCGGCCGAGCAGAAGAAGCTGGACCGCGTAGCTGAAGACATCCGGCTGCTGCAAAACCTGGTGTCGCACCGGGAGCTCTACCTGTTGCTGAAAAGCCCTATCATCAAAGCGGACAAGAAGCAGCAGATCCTGGATGGCGTTTTTGACGGCAAGCTCGACCCCATGACGTCGGCCTTCATGGATATCCTCGTCCGAAAAGGGCGCGAAGGCTATCTGCCGGAGATCGCCGATGCCTTCATCGAGCAGTACAAGCATCTGAAGCACATATCTACGGTCAAGCTTACTACTGCGGCCCAGCTGAGCGATGCGGTGATCGCCGACATACGCAGGAAGCTGGAAAGCAGCGATGCCACCGATGAGGTCATCGAACTGGTCACGGAAGTCAGGCCCAGCCTGCTCGGTGGTTTTATCATCGAATTTGACGGGCGGCTCTACGATACCAGCGTAGCAAACAAGCTGGAGGAGCTCAAGCGTGAATTTCGCGACAACCTGTACATTTCCCAGATCATTGCACGATAACACAGAACGTTCTTAAAAACCGCTGCGGTGCGCAGTGAAAAAAACTAATTGATATGGTTGATGTAAAACCTGATGAGATATCAGCAATACTCCGGCAACAGCTCTCCGGTTTCAGCTCTGCAACCGAGCTGGAAGAGTATGGTACCGTACTGCAGGTAGGCGACGGTATCGCACGCGTTTACGGCCTGAACAACGCGCAGGCCGGTGAACTGGTAGAATTTGAAACGGGTGTACAAGCTATCGTACTGAACCTGGAAGAAGACAACGTGGGTGTGGTTTTGATGGGCTCAGGGGAAGGCATCCGCGAAGGCTCCCGCGTACACCGCACTGGCCGCATCGCTTCCATCAAGGTCGGCGAAGGCTTTGTGGGCCGTGTTGTGAACCCGCTGGGCGCTCCCATCGACGGCAGAGGCGAGATCAAAGGCGATCTTTATGAGATGCCTCTGGAACGCAAAGCTCCGGGTGTAATCTACCGTCAGCCGGTAAACGAACCGCTGCAAACCGGTATCAAAGCCATCGATGCGATGATCCCCATCGGCCGTGGCCAGCGGGAGTTGATCATCGGTGACCGCCAGACCGGTAAAACAGCTATCGCGCTCGATACGATCATCAACCAGCGTGAGTTTTATGACCGTGGCGAACCGGTTTACTGTATCTACGTCGCTTCCGGTCAGAAATCTTCCACCGTTGCTCAGGTAGCTAAAACCCTCGAAGATAACGGCGCTATGGCGTATACGGTTATAGTATCCGCTTCCGCTTCCGATCCGGCTCCGATGCAGTTCTACGCACCTTTTGCCGGTGCTGCTATCGGTGAATACTTCCGCGATACGGGCCGTCCGGCGCTGATCATTTATGATGATCTGTCCAAGCAGGCAGTTGCTTACCGCGAGGTATCACTGCTGCTGCGTCGTCCTCCCGGCCGCGAAGCCTACCCGGGTGACGTATTCTACCTGCACTCCCGTCTGCTGGAGCGTGCGGCCAAGATCATCAACAATGACGATATCGCCCGTCAAATGAATGACCTTCCGGAAACCTTAGCCAATGCTAAAGATGCCAACGGTGAGCCGCTGGTAAAAGGTGGTGGTTCGCTGACGGCACTGCCGATCATCGAAACCCAGGCCGGTGACGTTTCTGCCTATATTCCGACCAACGTAATCTCCATTACCGACGGTCAGATCTTTCTGGAATCCAACTTGTTTAACGCTGGTGTTCGTCCGGCTATTAACGTAGGTATCTCCGTATCCCGTGTGGGTGGTTCGGCTCAGATCAAGTCCATGAAAAAAGTGGCTGGTACGCTGAAACTGGATCAGGCGCAATACCGTGAGCTGGAGGCTTTCGCCAAATTCGGTTCTGACCTTGACCCGGCTACCAAAGCTGTACTGGACAAAGGCCAACGCAACGTGGAGATCCTGAAACAGCCGCAATATTCTCCGGTATCAGTGGAGAAGCAGGTAGCCATTATCTACCTGGGTACACAGGGTTTGCTGCGTAACGTGCCGGTAAATAAAGTGAAAGAGTTCGAAGAGACTTTCCTGGTTTCTCTGGAGCAACGTCAACCGGAGATCCTGACCAACTTCAAAGCCGGAAAGCTGGAAAGCGCGGATCTGGATAAAGTGAAGACCCTAGCTCAGGAAATTGCAGGGCAGTACAAATAAGCAGTAAGTATTGAGTAGCGGGTAGTAAGATACTCATACACCAAACAGGATTATGGCTAATTTAAAAGAAGTTCGCGATCGGATCAAGTCGGTGCAGAATATGCAGCAGATCACCAAAGCTATGAAGATGGTGTCTGCTGCCAAGCTGCGTAAGGCTCAGCAGGCTATTCAGCAGATGCGCCCTTATTCCGACAAGCTGGATGCTATGCTCCGCAATATTCTTTCCAATCTGGAAGGAGATGCTGATACGGTATTCGGTCAGGAACGTCCTATCGAACGGGCTTGCGTGGTAGTAGTAACCTCCAATAGTGGTTTGGCGGGTGCCTTCAACACCAATGTGATCAAAGCTGCGGTGGAAGTGATGAATACCAAATACGCTCAGGTAATGGATAACGGTCATCTGAGTGTGCTGTGTATCGGTAAAAAAGGCTACGACTATTTCCGCAAGCGCTATACCAATATCCATCTTATCAAGGATTATGTAGATCTGTTCAGTGACCTGAGCTTTGATAATGTGGCTTATGTATCACAACATTTGATGCAGGTCTTTGAAGATGGTGGATACGATGCAGTCGATGTTGCCTATGGTCGCTTTAAAAATGCTGCCATGCAGTTTCCTGAGGTCGTGCAGTGGCTGCCGGTAGAAAAGATAGAGGCTGAGACAGACGACAATACCAAGATGCGTGCCGATTACATCTTCGAGCCGGATAAGAAAGGACTGTTGAACTATCTGGTACCCAGTATCCTGCAAACCCAATTCCAGAAATTCTTACTGGATACGCATGCATCTGAGCACGGTGCCCGGATGACTGCAATGGATAAAGCTACCGAGAATGCTGAAGAACTGCTTGGTGATCTGAAACTGAGCTACAACAAGGCCCGTCAGGAAGCCATTACCAATGAGATCCTGGAGATCGTCGGCGGTGCAGCAGCCCTGGAGGGTGGATAGTGAAAAGAAAGCATATTACTACGCTGCATGATCATTGCGGTGTACAGAAAGACTGAGTTACAATATATCAACCATATGGCGCGGGGAGTTATTCCGGTAGGAATAGCTCCCCGTTGTTTTTTTGGGGATCAATGAAGACCTTTACTCACGGGGCACATAATGCCGAAATGCTCAATTGAATAGCCACAAATAGGAACCATGCCTTTATTTTCAGAATACCAGCAAGACTTTAGGGCGAGGTTTCGGATTGACTTTGATAAGTAATGCCTCTCAAAAAGGCAAATGCTCCAGATCAACATTGCCGCCGGTCAGGATCATCCCCACTTTCAGTCCGGTGAATAATTCCGGATAGGTCAGCACAGCGGCAAAAGGCACTGCCCCTGAAGGCTCCACCACGATCTTCATGCGTTCCCAGAGCAGTCGCATCGCCCGGATGATCGTTTCTTCCTCTACTGTCAGTACAGCTTCCAAGTTTTCCCGGATGATTTGCAGTGTTTTTTCACTTAGATTGGTACGCAGGCCGTCAGCAATGGTATTGATGGTAGCATTATGCTCTATCTTGCCACTGCGAAATGAACGGGCAGCATCGTTCACTTCCCGGGGTTCGGCTCCGAGAATGCGGGATTTTGGGGAGAAATAACTGCTGCTGAGTGCCGTGCCGCTCATCAGGCCGCCACCGCCAACCGGTGCCATAATGATATTAAGGGCCGGCGCATCTTCGATCAGTTCCTTAGCGGCAGTAGCCTGACCGGCGATCACGTGATAGTCATCGTAAGGATGGATGAAAGTAGCACCGGTACGTGCCACCACCTGATCGAGCGTTTCCTGCCGGGCTTCGATCGTCGGTGCACAGGGGATCACCTCTGCGCCGTAACCCTCAGTAGCCGCTCGTTTGATGGCCGGTGCATTTTCCGGCATGACAATGTAGGCCGGCACACCCAGATATTGTGCTGCACGCGCTACTGCCTGGGCGTGATTACCGCTGCTATGGGTGGCAATTCCCTTTTCCAGTTGTTTGGGTGTAAGGCGCAACGCCGCGCTGGCCGCCCCTCTCATTTTGAAGGCCCCTACTTTCTGAAAGTTCTCACATTTAAAATACAGGCTGGAACCGGTTATTTTATTAATACTCTCACATGTCATTACCGGTGTTCGGTGGATGAGGTCGGCAATAGCAGTATGCGTTGCTTTAATATCGGCCTGAGTGGGGATGTGATCGAGAGTGGGTAATTCTGGCTGCATAGATTGATGATTGTCGAGCTTTAGCCGGGGTTGTGTGAAAAAGGAAGGCTTCTCTCCAGTAGTTTTGACTCTGAATAAAACAAAAAGAGAAGCCATGAGTACTGCCATTTCAGATAAGGGCCGTAAACGCCATCAAGATACAAAGAAATATGTGAGTAGTA
Source organism: Lewinella sp. (assembly GCA_020436695.1). GTDB lineage: Bacteria > Bacteroidota > Bacteroidia > Chitinophagales > Saprospiraceae > Flavilitoribacter. The sequence continues at coordinate 7,051 of JAGQXH010000209.1, forward strand.
AACGAGGCGATTTTACTATCTTCCCGCTCTTTCACAACACCTTTAACACCCATGCCTTTAGCAATCGTCCTCATCGGCATTTTGTGCCTGATCCTACTGATCGGTTATTTCAAGATCAATGCCTTTATCGCTTTTATCGTTGTCTCCATTGGTATCGGACTGGCCGAAGGGATGCCGGCGGCCGAAGTCTCACAAGCGGTGCAGACCGGTATCGGCAACATACTCGGATTCCTGGTGATCATTCTCGGCTTCGGAGCTATGCTCGGGAAACTCGTAGCCGACAGTGGAGCCGCGCAGCGCATTTCAACCAGCCTGATCAATGCCTTCGGCACCAAATACATCAACTGGGCATTAGTGCTTACTGGTTTTATCGTGGGCATTCCCCTGTTCTATTCCGTGGGATTTGTCATCCTGGTACCGCTGGTCTTTACTATCGCATCCATCCATAAGATCCCTCTGATCTATGTAGGTTTACCGATGCTGTCGGCCTTGTCGGTCACGCACGGTTATCTGCCGCCGCATCCGGCTCCCTCCGCTATTGTGCAGACTTACGGTGCTGACCTGGGGCTAACATTGGTCTATGGACTCATTATTGCCGTACCGGCCATTATTCTCGGAGGGCCCGTTTTTGCCTCTACACTAAAAAAATATAACCCTAAGCCACTTCCCGCCTTTTTTAATGAAAAGGAGTTGTCGGAAGAAGAATTGCCGGGATTGGGCGTCAGTATTCTGACGGCACTGTTACCGGTCATTCTCCTGGCCCTTACCGCTATCCTTAAACTGCTTGTAGTGGAAACCTCCGGATTAGGGAAGTTCCTTGCCTTCGTCGGTGATCCGGTTATCGCTATGCTGATAACGATTATAGTTGCTATGTTCACCCTCGGTATTTTCCGGGGAAAAAGTTTTAAGGAAGTAGGACTTAGCCTGGAAGAAGGCATTAGAGGCATCGCCATGATCCTGTTAATTATCGCTGGAGCAGGAGCACTCAAAGAGATCCTAGTGGAAAGTGAGGTGAGCGCATACATCGCCGATTTGCTGAGTGGCCTCAATACTTCGCCGCTCATTCTGGCCTGGGGCATTGCGGCCGTTATCCGGGTATGCGTCGGCTCGGCCACAGTGGCCGGACTCACCAGTGCTGGTATTGTACTACCCCTGATCGAACAAACCGGAGCGGATCCCAATCTGATGGTGCTGGCTACTGGTGCAGGCAGTCTGATGTTTTCCCACGTAAACGATAGTGGTTTCTGGATGTTCAAGGAATTTTTCAATCTCAGTATTACCGATACGATCAAAACCTGGTCGGCTATGGAGACGATCGTTTCCTTTGTCGGATTGTTTGGAGTGCTTATATTGGACGCGGTTATTTAGGCGTGAGTAATAAGAAGGTGAGAAGTGAGTGGAGATTTCATTCCTGATATCCGTCGGTTAGATAAAAAAAGAAAATGTAAATAACATGGAAAAAACAGCGGAAGAACGCTTCGCCGCCCTGGGGTTGGAATTGCCGCCGCCACCCAAACCACTGGGGGTTTACAAACCTTTTTTGCAGGTAGGCAATCAGGTTTTGGTATCCGGCCACGGAACGGTTAAATCGGACGGTAGCCTGATCATCGGCCGGATTGGAGAAGATATGGATATGGATGAAGGCAAACTTGCCGCCCGTCAGGTAGGCCTGGCCATACTGGCTACTTTACGCGCCAATTTGGGGAGTCTGGATCGCATCCAAAGAGTGATCAAGGTATTGGGTATGGTGAATTGTGTATCCAGTTTTGAAAAGCATCCCTACGTGATCAATGGCTGTAGTGAGTTGTTCGCCCAGGTTTTCGGAGACGATAACGGCATCGGCGTGCGCAGTGCAGTGGGTATGGGATCTTTGCCGGATAATATACCCGTAGAGATCGAAGCGGCATTTGAATTGAAAATATAGTTGTAAGTCGGTAGTCATCAGTCGTAAGGCTTTTACTATATAGTGACTTACGACTGATGACTTACGACTTATCGACTGATAAAAAACCTTTTCCCATGTCCTCTTGGTACACGCTTGAAAATACCGATCAGCTCGATACGCCCTGCCTGCTGATCTATCCCGATCGCATTGAAGAAAATATCCGGAAAATGCTGACCATGGTGAGCAATGATCCGACGCGGCTGCGTCCGCACGTCAAGACCTACAAAATGCAGGAAGTCGTGGAGATGCAGATGGACGTGGGTATCCGGAAATTTAAATTCGCGACCATTGCCGAAGGAGAAATGCTGGGCCGGGCCGGCGCAAGGGAGGCTTTATTGGCCTATCAACCTCTGGGGCCCAAGATCGACCGCCTGTTGCAACTCACGGAAATGTTTCCGGACACTCATTATGCGGCACTGGTAGATAATAAAGCCTCCGCCGAGGCTATATCAGATCGCTTTGCTGCCGCCGGTAAGCAACTATCTGTATATCTGGACCTCGACGTGGGCATGCATCGCACCGGTATTCCTCCCAATGAGTCGGCGCTGGACTTATTCCGGTTTTGCGAAACATTGCCCGGCGTAGATCCTGTCGGCCTGCATGCATACGACGGACATTTGCGTCAGGAGATCTCAGAACGGCAAAAGGCTGCCGATGAAGCCTTTCTTCCCGTAACCCAGCTGGCCGAAAAGATCCAACAGACTACCGGCAAAACGGTGAAGATCGTTGCCGGTGGCAGTCCGTCGTTTCCGATACACGCCAAACGCATAGGGGTAGAATGTAGCCCGGGTACTTCTCTGTTATGGGATTGGGGCTACGGTCGCAAACTCGCAGAGCAGGATTTCCTGCACGCCGCCCTCGTCTTATGCCGCGTGATCTCTCATCCGGGCGAGGGGCGTTTGTGTGTCGATCTGGGGCATAAAAGCGTAGCGGCTGAAAATCCTTTCCCCCGGGTTCACTTTCTGAATTTGCCGGATGCCGTACAGCTAGGGCAGAGTGAAGAACACCTGGTATTGGAAGTCGACCGGCCGGAAGATTATCCCGTGGGTACGGTGCTCTACGGCCTGCCGCTCCATATTTGCCCAACTGTTGCGCTTTACGAACGGGCTCAGATCGTGCGTGACGGTAAAGCAGTAGATACCTGGCGGGTTGTTGCCCGCGATCGAATGATCACTATTTAGAGTCCAACCTGATGAAGGTTTACCGGCAATAGAGGTTATAATAATCGAGCTTGCCAATTAGTAATATTCAAATGGGTGTTGGGTACTCGGCTATTCCCTGGTACCAAGAACCCAGCACCTAAGACCAAATTTTCCATATGCTAATATTTGACGCCCACCTGGATCTCAGCATGAATGCGCTGGACTGGAATCGAGACTTTCGTCAAACCGTGGCCCATATCCGTGCGCGGGAAAAGGGAAAAACGGATAAGCCCGACCGGGGCAACAATACCGTGTCTTTTCCCGAAATGCGTGCCGGCAACATCGGCCTTTGCGTCGGTACGCTCATTGCCCGTTACGTGAAAACGTCCAATCCGCTACCGGGTTGGCATTCGCCGGAGCAGGCCTGGGCGCAAACCCAGGGGCAACTGGCCTGGTACCGGGAGATGGAGCGTCAGGGAGAGATCAGACAGATCCGTAATCTGTCTGATCTGGATGCACAACTGAAGCAATGGCCGGAAGAACGGCATACCATCGGCTACATCCTCAGTTTGGAGGGAGCCGATTCTATTGTGAGCCTGGATCATCTCGATATGTTGTACGATGCCGGACTGCGTGCGCTGGGGCCGGCTCACTACGGCCCGGGTACCTATGCTTTCGGCACCGACTCATCCGGTGGTATCGGCGAAAAAGGCCGGGCTTTGCTGGAAGCTATGGAGCGAAAGAATATTATTCTGGACGCCACCCATCTTTGCGATATCAGTTTTTGGGAAGCCATGGACCATTTCAACGGTGCGGTCTGGGCCAGCCATCACAATTGCCGGGCATTAGTTGATCACAATCGCCAGCTGGCGGATGAGCAGATCAAAGAACTGGTCAGTCGCGGAGCGGTCATCGGAGGGGCCCTGGATGCCTGGATGATGTTACCCAACTGGGTTCGTGGAAAATCTACACCAAAAGCAATGGGCGCCACGCTGGAAGTGCTGATCGATCATCTGGATCATATCTGCCAACTGGCAGGCAACAGCAAACACATTGGACTGGGTACTGATCTGGACGGCGGCTACGGCACCGAACAAAGTCCGGCCGACCTGGATACCATTGCCGATCTGCAAAAACTACCGGAAATGCTTTCCCGCAGAGGGTATTCGGATGAGGATATTGCCGGGATCATGCACGGCAACTGGATTGAATTTTTGCGACGGGTGTGGAAATAGGTTTGTTCGGTACTCGGCGTAGCCCAATACCGAGTACCGGGAATCTAATGTCGTCAACTTAAGCCCACGCGCGCCCGGCATCCCATCCGCAAGCGGTTCACTCACTATGTGAGTTCATCCTAAAGGGAGGCTCTCCCACGCAGGAATTCTGCGGGCTGGATTCCCT
>JAGQXH010000020.1 GCA_020436695.1 Lewinella sp.
AAGTGTACCCCTCTTTCCAATAATGCTCTAACCGGTTGTTTAAACTCGTATTCGTTACGATTGTAAAAGTAGCTGCTGAAAGTATTCAGTGTGATGCCGAATTCGATCACCTCTTTTTCGGCCGTGGCAAAAAAATCTACTTTTTCCCGGATCTGGAGCCGGCCTTTATCATGAAAACGGTAACCATCCTTGGGAATATCTTCGGGAGTGGGCAGTTCGACGATTTCGGGTGCCCAGCCGGAACCTCTCCGGTCGATGAATCCTCCATCCAGCCATTGGTGCCCCAATTCCTTTTCCACTAATCTTTGTATCCCTTCCGAGGAAATGAACAGAGCCTCATCCCCTACGTCATGACCGTTGATGATGTGGTTGAAAGATGTTTTTGAAATGCGATACCCCAGGGCTTCCAATTTGTGCAGTACCTTGACCTGGGTATACCGGTACGCTGATTTCAGGAGCTGAAAGGCTTGTTGCACCTGTGCCTGAAGCGGATCCGGACTTTTGGGCTCATGATGCATAATTGATTTTTAATGCGGGTTTTTACCGTCTTTGCCTGATGCAATGTTTCACTCCATCGATAGATAGAATGCTCTCCGCTTGAGCCGCACCGATTAAGGAGAGGCATAAATTGTAAAACTAATTTCCTGGACCCTCATTTGGATTCCCTGGATTTAGTTGCAGGAGGAAGAGGGTCCCATAACTCATCTATATTATTCTCTTTTAAATGCTCCTTGTATTTTCTAATGATGTAATCACTGGAGGGGGTATACGGTAAAGGAAGAAAGGTTTCTTCAGCCCATTCCATAAACAGATCATATTTCTTGCTGGCAATATCGTACATGCTCGGTTTATCAGAATTTTTGTCCTTCTTGCCGGAAGCTCCTTTATTGTTAGAAAACATTGATTATTATTTTGGGCGCAAAGGTAAGATCAAAATGTATTCCTTGCGTTAAATTACTGTCAATAATTTATTTTTCTGAGAGCGGTGCTAGTTTATCTCGCTTCTGACTCACATCAAGATACTGTTTTTTCAGAATTTCGATCATAAATTTCAAACGCTCCGTAAATTTAAATGTTACCTTGTCGATATTATAGACCCTTATTTCGGTGTGATCAGTTTTCTCGTTGAGCACCTGTCGCCTGCCTTCCAGACTGTCCGGAGCACTGTTTATACCATCCATAATGGCGAGCATATCTTCGGCTTCATCTATTCGTTCCTTCAAATAGTCAACTGCCAGCCTGATGTATCTGGGAAAATCTTTTTTTCGCAGCGGGTATATTTTTTTATCCGCTTTCTGCTGGAGTTCCAGATCAAAGAGTTCTTTCATTTTTTGCAGGTCACTTTTTACTTCCACATCTTCAATAAAAAGGATATGCGGCTTGATGTAATCCGCATGTTTTTTATAGTCCTCGGAAATTAACCATTTATCATCTATCAGGGTATGCGCCCTTAAGCCTGAAAAGGGGGCGACATAGAATTTACAGATCTCCTCATCGATATGGGCACCATTTTTTTCCAAACAGTCTTTAATATGTTTTAACGTCTCAAAGGATGCTTCGATCATCATTATTTTGAACATCTCACCGGGGTCTTGGATGTTCTTGGCGTGAATGCTTTCCGAGGCCGACAGGTAAAACACTCTCTGATAAGTAAAGGTTCCTCTTTGCTTTTTATTGTCCGGCAGTGCCTCCTCGTCGGCAGTATCGACTTCCAAAGGTTTGTCCTGGCCGGCCGAACGCAGCTGCTTACAGTTCTCCACGGCCTGATCAATGGCTTCAAATATCTGATTTTGCGCGTAGCGGTAGGTTCTGTATTCCGAAGGATTATTGTTGTTTCCCTTGAAGAGTACTTCATGTGCCGTAATGCTGCGATGCGCTTTCCGGTAATAAGGGGTGATCTCTTTGTAGAACTGGGTCAGATCCGTTTCCTCCTCTGTATGTGCCTGTAGCGGAATCGACTTTACCTGGATGAGTGGGCTTTGGGCATAAGACACTTTTGCTATATCCCAAAATTCGCGGGTAAAATATTTATCATCTTCCCGCCGCATTCCATTTTTGATGCCAACCGGTAGTTTCAGGAATGCCTTTTCGAATTCTTCGTCAATTAGGAACTCACCCGGATCGATATGCAAGGCCAGGTAGAGATTTTTGATAATGGATCGCTTGAAAGGGGTGGTCTGTACACACGGCTTATCCCCGTCACCGATTTCAAAACCCATTTCTCGAATGAACCGTCTCTTATCGCCTATCGTCGGCTTTTCGTTTACTCTTGTTCTGGTGAGGTATTCAAAATCCAGGTACGAAAGCCCTCCCTTTAGTGCATCTATCTTCGCGTATACTTTATCCAGGTACTTATTGACACCCCGATATGGAAATTCGCCGTTGTCTTTTTTCGCCATAAATAATTCTATTGGTGTTCAAAAATATGGAATTTAATTGCGGTGAAAAAAATCTCCGGAATATTATTGAAGCAGTGAAAAAAATCTCTGAATATAGGGACGAAGAACCAATTGTGAAGGCAAATTTCACCATTGTAACCGTCGGGCGGAGAAGTTTTTATTATTTCAAATTGCGGGTAAAATTTGGCAATAATACATTAGGAACCAAAGCGAAATAAGCCTTTTTTTGTAGGACCAAGGGACTGGAAATGAATTCTCCCCACAAGGTAATGCGAGGAGAATTTCATTTGAAACCGCGAAAGAGCGGTCATCTAGCGACACAAATATACATTTTTTTATTACCGGGAACGAAGGTTCTGTCGAAATCGTAGTCGGTCATCTAGCAATTTCCCTCTCGACTTTTCAACTCACCTTTCTTTTCCCAAGATTTCGGTCTATCTGAGGTTCGGCATTGCACATAATCCGGACAACCCTCAGTAGTAATCAGGCCGATCCGGATCAATTTTCTTAAGTATATAAATTAAGCGTCTGGAAGTTTAAAGTACTTCCAGGCACAGGAATAGTCGGAATATCTACCAAAGGAACTTTTGTGCATACACAGTCGATATTGTGGTTCATAAAATCTTCCTGTACAATCTATGTAAACACCCAAGATATGACTATCGGATATCTATTTCAGCAGGAGGTATTGGGTTTTCGCCCTTACATCATCAATCGGTTAGAGGAACGATTTGATGATCCGGAAATAATCGCTTCCTGGCTCGATATTATTATCCTACAAATCAATCTTGCCTTTTTAGCCGGTGTTGAAGACAGACCGATCAAGGATATGATCGATGATATTTTTCGTTGACCCAGGATATCTTGTATTGCAGCTCAGTAACAAACATCCATTGAACAATTCCCAAACTATCACGATATGACCAGAGACAATTTCGAATTCCTGAAGTTCCAGGCCGACCGAAAATACGCTTTGGAAAAGCGAATATTTGAACGCCGGATTGCAGAAAAGTACGAAAAGCTGATGAGTCTGGGTTTCCACACAGCAAGCGGACGCACTGCCTATCAGCAACAGTTGGAGACTTCCCGGGAAGCCGAGTTGCGCACCGGGCTGGAAAATCTTTGGCAGGATATCGATGCTGAATTTTTCGGGGTGGGAGGAATGGAAGGGATGGAAAAATTGATACCGCCGGTCTCCAGTATCATAGTATTACCCGCGGCGGCTTCTCCAACTGCACTGAGTTGCCCTCTGGAAAGCAAAAAAAGCGAATAACTGTCAACCCATTGTACACCATAATATAGCAGGACTATGAAATATCCATTGTATCTCTTCGCATCCATCATCTTCTTATCGGTTGCTTCCCTGTTAAAGAATACCACGAGATCGTCGCTACCAGATCATCCCCAATGCAGTACCTGTCCGGAGAAAAGCATGTCTCCGTCCTGGTGGGTTATGGGCAAAACTGCCGCTGTACAGGCGGATGCCTTTCCCTGTGTCTTTATTTTGAATACCAAGGGGGATGACGTGCTGGTTATCGCCCCTGATTCAATTCCAGGACACGATTTGCTGGTAGAAGTAAATCTGGTTTTCCACGATGCAACCGTGACCATAGCCGGCAAACCATACCTCCCGGCCACCATGCTCGCCTTCCGATATCTGGATGAGCATGATTTGCTCCCAAAAAAGAATAACTAATAGTTCTATCTCAAAAATTTGACCAACATGGAAAATACCTATCAATACCCGCATACCAATACCGCAGATACCTTAAGATCAAAACTAAACCGCAGCTCGTTCATGCAGTATGCTATTGTATTATTGGCTTTCAGCACAGGCGTTTGCCTGTGCTGGTCATGCCAATCCGGTTTTGCCGATGCAAGATCTTCCTTTGTCAAAAGTGATCAATTGATCGAAGCGATCCATACTTTCGAAACCAAGCGTACGGAAAGTCAGGATGGGCTAAAATTTGCCTACGATAAAATTGACTCCATCCTTCAGCATTATGATGTGGAGAGCGCCCGTCCGTTGACTATTGAATTTGAAGAGGTATGGTCTGAAGTGTTGCAAAGAATTGATAACCTGAGACAGCAATTTAATACTGTTTGCCGCCGGTCCGCCACCTATTTTTCTATTTTGGAACGCGAGACCGCACTTTTGAATGATATGGAAAAAAAAGAGGAGCAGGAGCAAAGAAATGCAATATTGAGGCAACATTGGGATCACGAGCTGGGAAAGGCTGAAGCTACATTCGCCCAGATCAAGCTTTTACTGGATAATGGAAACGACCTGTACCGACTCATGTTGATTAGTACTTTACGTGCTACTTTATCCGAAGAGATCGGTGAGATCCAGCAGATCACTGCACGTGCCGACAAGCTTCTTTTAGATCTCCGCCAACTCGCAGAGGAAGGATTGGAAATGCTGCCGCAGGCTTGAGGGGAAAATATTGAGGAGTGTAATGGAATCGATAGAGCTATTGATTTTCTCAAAAAATATGAACAATGTTTTTGGAGCATGATGATTTAGAGGATGTGATGACGAGGATACAATCGGCAACAACAGAATCGATAGAAATTTGAAATCTAAGACTGCCATCATCTGAATTCTTCGAAAATTTGAAAGAGTATTTTCTGTTTAAGCCGCTGGAGGAAATCCGCGAGGATTTCTTCCAGGGGTAGACCAACCTGGCTGATCAAGAAAGAAAAATGTATTATTGAATACATTAGTTGAATATCAGCAATTTAATTGCTTTTATCACAGTGGGAGTAGACAAACGAAGAGCAGTTTGGAATCAATATCGCATTTCTCACAAGAGCTTGATCGTACTTTCCCTCGTAGGTTGAGGGGTAGGATTACTAACCGTCATCTACCTTTTCTATAACAAGACCAGAAATAAAAAACTCATCATTCAGATTGGTGTAATTACGGCCGGTCGGATAGCTTGAGTCCGGTGGATTTTTTCCAGGTAGAAGAAGAAGACATTGTTCCCATTCCACCAAAAATCACATTTTCAACCATTGTCAATAGAGTGGGAGAGTGGCTCACACCTCTTGAAAAACCTGGAAATTTTGCCTGCCTTGAAGTCGATAATTTCTTTAATTCCTGGCAGTCTATCACTACCAAGAAAAAAAGGATTTCCGGCAAATCGCCGAAAACCCTTTTAAACATTGGGTCGGGATGAGAGGATTCGAACCTCCGGCCTCACGCCCCCCAGACGTGCACTCTAACCGGGCTGAGCTACATCCCGAGTAGCTTTTTTGATTAAGCGGATGCAAAAATAAGTTTTTTTGCCCGTACTGGCAATTCTTGTGAGGATAAAAATGACAGAAAGATAAGGGGCGTAAAAAAGCGCATTCGTCAAGTCAACGAATACGCTTCCAAACTCACTAGTTTTATGATAAGGTAAAGCCAAATGCTTTAGGGGGGACCTGACATTTAGAGATTAGCCATGATCCCATGTGCCCGTTCGCCTTCCCACTTGCCGCGCGTGAAATCCGGGAATTGCAGGGGCGCACTGCCCAACTCAACGGAAAGCTTGGATAGTGGTGTCACTACCGACCAGTCTACACCATCATACACATCCATATCCAGTGGTAAGCCGCGGTGCAGGCAGTCGATCAGACGGTAGATCTGTACGAAGTCCATGCCGCCGTGGCCGCCATTCTTTTCGATCTCATCTTTGAGCGTATCCCAGATCGGGTGGCGGTATTTTTCCCACATTTCATTGTAATCTTCTTCGTTGAGCCATTCGTGGCCGCCTTTTTCTTCCAGTGAGAGGCGGGAGGGGTAGCCTTCATGGTAAGCCAGTGTACCGCCCAGTGCATTGATGCGGCTGTACGGGCGGGGAGACACCACATCGTGCTGTACCAGAATGCTTCGGCCTTTGGCCGTTTTAATAAGGGTATTACTCATGTCGCCGTGCATAAAATCGCGGCGGTTATAAAATTCATTGTCGTTCTCTACGGTCAGGCTGTACTCGCTCAGTGCGGCTTCCAGGCTGCTCATGGATACCATGTGGCTGAAGCGATCACCCCGTTCGATACCCAGATACTGGGCCACCGGGCCGAGGCCGTGGGTGGGGTAGAGGTTGCCGTCCTGCCGGATGTGGTAACGCAGGCGCCACTGGTTGTAATAGCCGGTCTTGCTGAACATCTGTTCGCGCAGATCGTGGATGTAGGCCGCTTCGGCGTAAGCTAGGGTGCCGAAAACGCCTTTATCAACCATGTTGAGTATCCAGAGCTCTTCGTCGCCGTAACAGACGTTTTCCATCATCATGCAGTTGCGCTGGGTAGCTTCGGCGGTGTCTACCAGTTTCCAGCAGTCCTCGAGAGTGTAGCATAGGGGAACTTCTACGGCTACATGCTTACCCTGTTCCATGCTGTAGACTGCCATGGGGGCGTGGTCGTCCCAGGGCGTGGCAATGATCACCAGGTCGATGTCGTCGCGTTTCACCATTTCCTTCCAGGCGTCGGCACTGCCGGTGTAGACGGCGGCCTGCTGTCCCCGTTCCTTGAGCATTTTCTGGGCGTGGTCGGTGCGTTCCGGCCGGATGTCGCAAATAGCAGTGATCTTTGCTTTGGGATATAATGCGGCTACGTGGCTGAGATGCCCCGGACCTCGGTTCCCCAGACCAATAAAGGCTACTTTAACCTGCTCGATCGGATCTACACGCAGGCCCATGACGCTGGCTCCCTGTGCCGGCCTGAAGGCAGTAATGTCTACCAGTTTTTTTTCGATCTGACTCCGGCTGTAGGAATCTGCCAGGGGTAAGCCCAGAAATGCGCCGCTCAGAGCGGAAAGTTTGAGGAATTTTCTTCTGTTCTGTTTATTATGCATAGCTTTTGTTTTGGTTCGATAGATTTATGGACGTTGGGATGTTTAGACAAAGTGACGTTGGAATTTTAGGATGCAGGAATAGTCCATGGCTCAGGTGAATATTGCCATACTAACGGTTTAGCCATATCACTTTCCTCTCCTAAAGTATTCTAATCAAGCTTATTTTTACCATTATTTCAAAGTATATGCACTCACCATATCACAATATCACCACATCACGATATTTCAACTGAAGCTACCATCCAGGTCGGCTGATGCATTTCCTTTTCCTGCCAGATCTTCTCATCCATCAGTTGGAGGAGCTGTTGTATCCCCTGCTCAAAACCGGCAGCGTCGGCGGCTTCGAGGAGTATCCGTTCCGGGCTGATCTGCAGGTCATAGCCGGCTTTCGGCAATTTAAGATTCTTTTGCAAAATCAGCGCATTGGTCTCGGTCTTCTTTCCCGTTTTTAGCTGGTAACCACCGGTTTGTTTTAGTTGTTGTTGCAAACGGGCTATAGCTGCAGGGGCCATTTCCGAACCCAAAAGAGCCGTATTGGGCCGGATCGTGAAATAACCGTCCTGCAGGCTGCCTTCTTTCCCTGAAGCCAGTTGTTTTTCAGCACGGGCACGGGCTTCGAGATAAGCCGCCGGTACATCTCCCAATGGCTCCATCATAAAGCGATCCAGTGTAGCCGGACGGTGGGCTGAGGTCATAATGGTTTTAATCTGGTTGACGATATCGGGATGCTGACCGGCTACATTTTCCTGTTCCAGCGGATCACTGCTGAGATCGTATAGTTCAATATCGGTATTCCCCGCAAAAATGTTCTTGCGCACGGCTTTCCAGTTGCCCATACGCACGGCCTGCTGGCCGGTATAGGAAGGGAATTCCCAATACAGGTATTCATGCTCCGGTTGTTCTTTGCCCTCCAGCACCGGGAGAAAGCTGATCCCGTCCGTATTGTCCGGTACGTCTACCCCGGCTACATCGCAAAGTGTGGGCAATACGTCGTAGAAAGCGGAGATATGTTCGGTGGTGGTTCCCGGCTCAATGTGGCCCGGCCAGGCGGCGATCATAGGCACCCGGATGCCGCCCTCGGAAACGAAGCCCTTGGTAAAACCGTAACCCTCCTGAAAGGGGCCGGCACTATTGAAAAAGTCGGCATCAACACCTCCGACGTAAGTCGGACCGTTATCGCTGGAAAAGATGATCAGGGTGTTTTCGTACAGGCCCAGTTCCTTGAGTTTTGCCACAACTTCACCCACCTGTTGATCCAGGTAGGAGATCATGGCGGCGTAGGTAGCACGGGGCGTGCGGTTGGGAAAATAACTGGTGCCGGTAAAGGGTTCTTCCGGACCGAATTTTTTCTCATAATGCTCCACCCATTCCTGTGGGCCCTGCAGGGGCAAATGGGGAATGATAGAGGGATAGTACAGAAAGAAAGGCTCGTCTTTATTGTCTTCAATGAATTGTAATACCTCCCGGTGGATCAGATCCGGCGCATACTCATTGAGCTGAAAATCGGCGTAACTGGCCGGATCATTGGGGTCGGCGCCTTCCTGCAAATTGGCGTGCAGCTCCACAAACTTATTATCCAGCAGATCGCGTTCTTCATTCTTCCACAGATGCATCGGATAAAAAGTATGCGCCTGTCGCTGGCAGTTGTAGCCGTAAAAGGTATCGAAACCCTGCTTATTAGGTACGCCTTCAGTGGTGGGGGCTCCGAGGCCCCATTTCCCGAAGGCTCCGGTCGTATAGCCGGCTGATTGCAGCAATTCAGCTACCGTTACAATGCTGTCCGGTAATGGCCGCTGTCCTTCCAGAAAAGGATCATCGAACATCGCCTGGTAATCCCAAACCTTGCCGCGCTCCCCCCATTCGTCGTTGCCGCGTACGTAGGCATGTCCGCCGTGCTGCCCGGTAAGCAATACACATCGGGCCGGGGCACAGACCGGCGCTCCACTGTAATGCTGGGTAAACAGCATGCCGCTTTGCGCCAGGGCATCGATATTGGGTGTTTCGATCTGTTGCTGACCATACACGCCGAGTTCGCCGTAGCCGAGATCGTCGGCCAGAATGTAGACAATGTTCGGATGCTTGGCCGATTGCCCGGTACTTTCCGACCCGGTAGACCGGCAGGCGATCAGACTGGAAATGAATAAGATAAAAAGCAGGTTTTTCGTTTTTCTCATGAGCTAAACCAGGTTGGTAAATTTTGACAAAGTATCTAGCCTTCCATTAGGAGATAAATGCCCCATAAAAATAAGAGAACAATAAGGATTGCCATAATCCATTGTTTCCGGAGTGCAGCGTTTTCTATTGTTGGTTTCGTTTTGAATAGATTATGGATGAAGATTGATAGGTGATAATTGATGATAGATAATTGATGGATGATGCCCGCCATGAAAAGCAGGCCCTCCATCAATTATCATGTATCAATCATCAATCATTCTCAATTTGTCCATCCAGGATTCTGCTCCAACAACGGATTCAGTACGATCTGATCCGAAGGAATGGGCTCCAGATAGTAATATTCCGGTACCCCCGGAGGTGAGCCCCAGGGAGAGACGTAACCTTCCTCTGCTCCATTCTGAATAGGTAGTTTATTACCATAGTCCGCATTTTTCACCCAGCGACCCAGTTTTTCCTGACTGCCGTATTCCACCAGTTTTTTCCAGCGCTTGATGTCGAATATCCGGCCCAGTCCTTCCGCCAGGAATTCAATGCCTCTTTCGCGGCGGATCTCCCAAAGCGCCGGATCAACATCGGTATCGCGAGTAGAATCTTCGGGAATATTGGCCAGGTCCAGGGGCGCAACGGCACCTCGGGCCCGGAGTTTATTGATGGTCTGGTCGGCCACTTCCTGGCTGAACTGTCCCAGTTCGAACATCGCTTCGGCGTAGTTGAGGAACACCTCACCCATCCGAAAAATGGGTTTGTCGTGCGAATCCCGGTTTTGCAGGCGGCTGATCTTGTTGGAGAATTTATAGAAAGCATAGCCGCTGTAGGTCACATTATAGCCGTGGCCTTCATTAAATTTGCGGAAGTGAGGCGAGGTGCGAACGATCAAGCCCCGCCAGTTCATAGTTGGTAGTGTTTTGTGTTGATCATCGGAGAGGGTATACATCAGATCGATGTATTCACGACTTTTGGGGTCGGAATCGTATTTCCAGGTCTCCTGATTTTTGCCGTCCGTATCTACGCGGAAGGGCGGTGGCGTGTTGAAATACAGGCGATGATCGCGGTTGCGAAATTCATCGTAGGGATCGTGATCACCATCGAAGAGTGGGCTGGTAAAAATGGTTTGTCCATCGGTACACAGGTATTGATCCACTGCTTTCTTGGTCAGGTCCCGGTGCCCGATAGAGCTGCGGTTGTAATGAGACCAACGGCCGTTCAGAATGCCAAATTCGTAAGCTTTGTACAGCAGTACCCCCTGCACACCGTCCAGTGATTCGCTGTTGAATACTTCGTCGTAGCTGGGATGGAGGTCAGGGTGATCGGCTATCAGCTTGGTACTGGCATCAGCACTGGCCTGCAGGTAAGTACGCTCGTCTCCCAGCGCGTGATATTTGCGCCAGGTACCCTCATACAGACCAAAACGGGAGATCAGTGCTCTTACCACATCCGTATTAATGGTGTTCGGCCCATTGCCTTCCGGATTGATATTCGCCTCTGCCCAAAGCAGGTCATCTAATACGTTTTTCGCTACTTCATCTCTCGGTGTACGCGGGCCGTAAAGTACTTCTTCGTCCGCTTCAGTGAGTACGCGATCCACCCAGGGTACAGCGCCGTAATTGGCGATCAGCTCTACGTATTCATACGCCCGGAAAAACAGCCCCACGGATCTCCAGTGAAGTTTCTCTTCATCGGTCATGGCACTTTGGTCAATGTTGTCCAGCAGTAGATTGACGCGGCGAATGTTGGTGTAGGCATCACTCCACAAAGAGGAAGAAGAAGGTACCGTCTTAAGTTGCCACAATAATGCATCGCCCTGGGTACCATCGTTGTTGATGAGCAGATCACTCCCCATTTCCCGGAGGATCGGCGTAAAATCTACGTAATCGGGGAAGGTATTATACAACCCCCAGGTGTAGGTGGCAAAATTGTCGTAGCTGGTAAAGGCCGTACCTACCGTGAGTTGATCTTGCGGTAGCTTTTCCAGATAGTCATCGTTGCAGGCCGACAGTATGACCAGGAAAATGCCGAAGATATATTTTATATGTTTCATTATTGTTGAATTTGAATAGTCAGTTATTTATGGGACGTTTGGATTGATGGATGTTTGGATTGAGGGACGTTTGGATTGATGGACGTTTGGATTGATGGATGTTTGGATGTTTGGGGGAGGAAAGTTGCCCCAACGTCCAAAGTCCCAATGTCCAAAGTCCCAACGTCCAAAAGTCCCAACGTCCAAAAGTCATTCTATCAAAACGTAAGATTCACACCCGTGGAAAAAGACCGCATGTAAGGATAAGTAGCTCCCTGCGACTTGTTCTCCAGCTCCGTGTTGATGCCGTCGGGGTAGTCGTTGAAATCCATAAAGTTCTCGGCCGCTACGTAGACCCGCAGCGCATCGATATTCAGTTTGCTCAGTAGCGTTTTGGGTAGCGTGTAGCCCAGTGTTACGTTCTTGATGCGCAGGTAGGCGCCGTTGAGCAGGTATTTGGTCTGCGTGGTGCGGTTGATCCCATAGTTTACGCCTCCCAATGAATAATTTCTTGGAAAGTAGGCATCCTGATTCTCCGGTGTCCAGTAATCCAGTTGAGAGATGTACACTACTTTGAATTCATCTGTATAGGGGAAGCGCACATTGTTGTTCTGGTAAATATCCCGTTTGCCCACACCGTTGGCCAGAATGGACAGGTCAAAATTCTTAAAGCCGAAGTTGCCGTAAATGCCGTACTGATAACGCCGGGTGTTATTGCCGATGACGCGGCGGTCGCCCGGATCACTCAGCGTATTGTTGCCGTCGGTGATCAGGCCGTCACCGTTGAGATCGGCAAATTTGATGTCACCCGGGTTCTGGTTGCGGCCTTCCCAATGCTGTACGCCGTCATTGAGCGTACCGTTGAGGAGGTCTTCGTCCAGCGTACCGGATGCAAAGTCTGCTTCGGTGTAATAGCCGTCAGTGACGTAACCCCAGATCTCGCCGATCTCCTGGCCTACGTAATACTGGCTGATCAATCCGGCCGGATTGTCGAATTTGGTAATGAAAGCCCGGTTGTCGGACAGGGTAAGGCCCAGACTATAAGTGAAGTCTCCTTTGCGGTCGTTCCAGTTCAGCGCCAGTTCCCAACCTTTTGACTCCAGGTCGGCGGCATTTTGGGTAGGTGCTTCTGCGCCGAGTACCGCCGGTAGCTCAGCCCCTGGGATCAACATACCGATGGTCTGGCGTTTGAATATGTCAAAAGAACTGGATAGACGGCCTTTGAAAAAGACGGCATCCACGCCAAAATTGAGCGTTCTTACCGTTTCCCAGGTGAAGGAGGTGCTCACCAGATCGGGAATACCCAGGGTAACATAGGGGACGCCGGCGCTTTCGTTCAGCCAGCTTGCATTTTCCACCGCCATACCTGGTACGGCCGGGTAATAGTTTTGGGCACCATTGGAGAAACGGACGATCTGGTTGCCGATCTCCCCCCAGGAGGCCCGCAATTTCAGGTCGGAAAGGAAGCCCACAGACTCCAGAAAGGATTCCCGGCCGACATGCCAACCGGCGGAAAAAGAGGGGAAGAAACCGTAACGGTCTTCTTCCGGGAAACGGGAGGAGCCGTCATAGCGGCCACTGGCTTCCAGAAAATATTTCTCTTTGTAATTATAGTTAAATCGGCCAAATACACCACGTACTGCCCATTCGTAGAAACTATCGTCACCCGTAACGGTACCGGAAGCGCCGGATATGGAGGGCAAATCTACATTGATCAGGTTGGTCTTGCGCACCCAGAAACCGTTGAAATCGCTGTTTTCCTGATTAAAGCCGCTCAAAATACTGAAGCTGTGGTCGCCGGCCTGCAGGCTGTAGTTGGCGTAGACGTTGAGCGCATGATAAACTGTTTTGCTGTTGTAGCGCCGGTAAAAGGTGTTGACCGGATCAACGGCATTCAGGGTGAAACGTTCGGGGTTGACCGTCAGTACCTGATTGTCGCTGGTGATCTGGTCGTAGTCGCTTTTTTCAAAGGTGTATTCGGCGTTGATGTTCAGCCCTTTCACCAGATTGTAAGCCAGTTTGCCGAACAGGCGAACATTATCATTCAAATACTTGGGAGCAACCTTAAGGTGCTCTGCATTGGCGGGGGTATCATAAGGAACTTCCGTGCCGTCCTCGAATACATAATTGCCGGTAGCCGGTGTATAAGCATTAAAGGTAATGGCATTGCTGTAACTTCCCAGTGGGTTTCGCTGGATACTGTTACGATACAGTACATTGGTGGTGGCCGTCAGTCTGGAGGTCAGATCAGTGGTCAGTACTGCGTTTAGGTTGTATTTTCGGTAACTGTCATTGCGGGTAACGATAATGCCGTCCTGGTCGCTGTAACCGGCCGAAACGCGGTAAGTACTATTTTCACTGCCGCCGCTGAAGCTGAAGTTGTGGATCTGAGTAGCTCCCGGATCATCGAGCCAGGCCCCGATCAGGTCGGTATCGGCCAGAGGATAACGCAGGCCGTCTTTTTCGGCATACCCCTCCGGATAAGCGGCCGGGTTGTTCTTGTATTCTTCCACAAATCCTACCCAGCTTTCAATATCCTGACCGGTCCAGAAAGAAGACACCCCCCAATCATTCAAGGCATTCACAAAATCGTAAGTGGAAGCTTTGTCCGGAATATCTTCCGGCCGGCTGATGCTGAAGGTGTTGGAATAGTTGAATTTGATAGGCTGATTCTTACTGCCCTGTTTGGTGGTGATCAGCACAACTCCGAAAGCAGCACGTGCTCCGTAAATAGAAGTAGCGGCGGCATCTTTGAGCACCGTGATCGATTCCACATCCTGCGGATTGATATCCTCTACGCTCACCGGAACGTTATTCATCAGAATGAGCGGTGCGCCACCATTGATGGAGGTCATCCCCCTGATATTGATCTCCAAACCCGAAGAACCGGGCTGACCGGTGTTGTTAGTGATCTGTAGACCGGGGATGGTACCTTGAAGTGCTTCCATAGAATTGGTAACCGGCCGGTTGGCCAGTACGTCGGTCATATCCACTGAACTGGCAGCGCCGGTAACGTGGGCTTTCTTTTTACTACCGAAACCCACAACGACCACTTCTTCCAGGTTGGCTGCATCGAAAGCCATGGTCAGGTCAATAGTGCTTTGGTTGCCGACGGTGACCTTCTGCGGTTGATAGCCGGTATAAGAAAATAACAATACGGATTGTGCTCCGGCCACTTCAATAGCGTAATGGCCGTCTATATCGGTCACGGTTCCGTTGATCGTTCCTTCTTCCACGATATTCACTCCAATGAGCGGTTCGCCTTCGGAAGTGACCGTTCCTTGAATAAGCTGCTGGGCGTTAATGTTGCCCAAAAGCAGCATCTGCATGCATCCGGCCAGCAGATACAGGCAAATTCTTTTTGCATAGAACTTCTTCATAAACGTTGTGCTTTAAGTGTTAGTGCAGATAGCAAGGGCTCTGGTGAGTTGGCCAGACTATCCCGATAGCCCAAAGTTGGAAGGTTAGGCTGGGGTAATTGCAGGAGATATTGGTCAAAAAGGCAGGGTGAATTCGTCAGTGTAGGTAATTTGTTGGAATTCAAAGGGATTGCATGAGCAGGGTAAAAGAAAACGGGGTGATATGGGGACAAGGAGCCACCGAGGATCGAGAACCCAGCCGCAAATACCTATCTCATTTCTTATTCCCGATAAAGTCGGTAGGGGTAGTCCCAAATTGCTTCTTAAAGCACTTCCGAAAATAATCCACATCCGAAAAACCGACCCGGTAGGCGACTTCTGAAATATTCATGTTCGAATCGGTAAGTAATTGGGCAGCCTGTTTGAGTCGGATAGAGCGGATAAAAGAATTGATGGATTCGCCGGTATAGCTTTTGATCTTGCGATAGAGACTGGAATGGCTCATTGCCATTTGGGTAGACAGAAATTCAGCGGTGAGCTGCTCTTCATTCAGGTGCGCTTCGATCAGGCTGATGAGTTGTTCAAGGAAAAGCAGTTCTTCGGAGTCGACTTCGATGGCTTTCGGCCCGAGGGTAATGCGGTTGGTGTAATAGGCTTTGAGGGCGGCCCGGCTTTTCAGCAAACTGTCGGCCTGGGCCTGTAGCACCTGGGCATTGAAAGGTTTGGTGATATAGGCATCTGCTCCGGAAGTCAGCCCGTCTACCTGATAGACATTGGAGGTTCGGGCGGTAAGCAGGATCACCGGAATATGAAAATAATCAGGATGTTCCTTCACCTGGCTGCAAAAAGTGATGCCGTCCATTTGATCCATCATGATATCACTGATGATCAGATCAGGGATCTCTTTCTCCAGACGCAATAGCCCTTCCAGACCGTTCGCAGCTTCCTGCACCTGGTAAGTACCGGAGAAAATGGTGCAAATGAATGTCCGGATCTCGGGGTTATCTTCAACCACCAAAAGTTTAAGTTGCCCTGCTTCCCCGGCGATAGCGATGGTCGTATCGTTTGTGTCAACAGATGGAGGCGTGGTATGGTACTCGATCCGGTCTCTCGGCTGATCCTCTTCCAGTATCTGATCGTCACTAAGGTGAGCCCTACCCAGAGGCAGGCGTACAATAAAGGTGCTTCCCTGGTCGATCTCCGTTTCCACTTCAATGCTTCCCTGATGCAATCCCACGATCGTTTTGACCATCGATAGGCCGATGCCGGTACCGATGATGCGGGAAGATTCGGTACGGACGATCTGAAAGTATCGGTCAAAAATGCGTTGTACTTCCTCGGGTTTCATGCCGCGACCGGTATCGGCCACTTCCAGGATACAATCCGTTTTGGTGGATCGGATGCGCAGTGCTACTTTATCTCCGGTATTGCTGTATTTGAAGGCATTGGACAGCAGATTGCCCAGCAGGATCTCCATTTTTTCAGGATCAAAATAGAGACGGATCTCCTTTTCCTCGCTTAAGAAGACATAATCTATCTGCTGCTCATGGGCCAGATGCCGGAAAGCAAGAAAAACCTCCCGGGCGAAAGAAATGAGGTCACCTTCTGAGGCGCTGAGTTTGAAATGCACGGATTCCGATTTGCGAAAATCCAGTAAGCGGTTGACCAGTTGCAGCAGTTTCTGAGCATTGCGGTGAATCAGATAGTGGTGGTTTTTTCGTACATCGGCATCCATATCTTCCCGGTAGATCAATTCTTCTACCGGACCCTGGATGAGAGTCAGTGGCGTTCGCAACTCGTGGGTCATATTATTGAAAAAGCGGGTTTTCATATTCGCCATCTCCAGATCTTTTTCCCGCTCGATCCTCGCGATCTTGAGGTTGTTACGTAGATTGCTTTGCATGATGATAAACTGCCGAAACTGCCAGAGTGCCAATAGCAGGAGTAGCCCGTAACTCAGGTAGGCGAACCGGGTTTTGTACCAATACGGACGTACACGAATGAACATGGATCTGATCTGCGGATTTTCGATCCCGTCCCCGTTGGCGGCCCTGATCTCCAGTGTATAGCTACCGGGCCGAAGGTTAGAATAGTTGATCGTGGCCTGCCCGCCATTGGCATCTATCCATTCTTCCTGATGGCCGGTCAGCCGGTAGCTCAGCCGGTTCTTTTCCGGGGCGGCCGTATGAATGGCTCGGATGTCAAAAGTCAGATCGTTCTCTTTTTCTTTCAGTACGATAGAATCGAGCTGATAGATCGG
The DNA here is from genome assembly GCA_020436695.1 of Lewinella sp. Taxonomy (GTDB): domain Bacteria; phylum Bacteroidota; class Bacteroidia; order Chitinophagales; family Saprospiraceae; genus Flavilitoribacter. The sequence continues at coordinate 17,048 of JAGQXH010000020.1, forward strand.
ATGGGAAAGCACAATTCGCCCATTTACTTTTTCACCGGGGAGGATGGAGTTATTGATGATCTTCAGGTCCCTGATTAGAATATCCGGTACACTGCTTTCACTGAATATATCCTCCGGTTGGAAGAAATTTAGCCCGTTGGCACCGCCAAAATACAACCGTCCCTGCCGGTCCCTAAAGCTGGAGTTGACAATGAAGAGATTGCCCTGCAGTCCGTCTCGCCAGTCATAATGCGTAAAGGTCTCCTGCCTGGGGTCGAAACGGGTCAGCCCAACCGTGCTGCCCAGCCATAGCCGGCCTTCGCGATCGGCCCGGATGCTGTGAATGGTATTATCCGGCAGCCCCTGATGAGTGGTGTATTGACTTACTTGTACGGAATCGCCGGAGAAATCCAATTTGTTGAATCCACCACCGATGGTACCCACCCATAGCGTCTGTGGATCGGTTTTGATGATGGGATTAGTATGGTCAAAACTCAGGCTCCCGGAATTGCCGGCCTGATGCCGAAACCAGTCAACGTGAAACTCGTCGGGAGGACTACTGGTGATCCTCATCAGTCCCCGGTTGCGGGTCCCCACCCAAATGGTATTATCAAAGGGATCTTTGTACATATTGGTGAGGACGAAATTGCCGGGTGTATCCAACTTTCTGATCTTCCGGTAGTCGGGAGTACCATCTGTCCCAACAGGTACTATATAAATGCCCTGGTTGAAAGTGCCCAGCCAGATCCGCCCTTGTTCATCTTCACAGATGCTGACAAAGTTCTCGTGCTGTAGTCGGGGGAAGGAGCTGTTCTGAAATGGTACCGGTTGCAATTGCAATTTCGCAGCATTATCGGGCCGGACCCTGAGTAGCCCATTGAAAGCGCCAATCCACATAAAACCACTGTGATCTTTGTACAGACAGGTAATATTTCCTTCGATCCCTGTACCTGTTCCCGCTTCCAGATAATTGTAGAAACGCTGCTCCATCGTATCGATAACGGTCAGCCCGCTCCGGGTGCCGATCCAGAGATAGCGATCCCGGTAGATGGCATGCACTATATTGTTGACCAACGCTTCCCCGATTTGGTATTGTTTGCCAATCTGATAAAAGGGTTTTTGATGGAGATGATTACTGAATAGGCCGGCTTCAGTGCCGATCCACAGCACGTTGTAACGGTCTAGGAGTAGGGAGAGTAGCCGGTTATTGGCAAGTTCTCCCCGGCTTTCGCCGTAACCTGGATAGTGGGTATAGCTGAAAGAAGGTTTACCAGGTATTAATTCCACTAATCCCGCGCCGTAAAGCGCGATCCATACCGCCCCTTTATCATCGGTTTTGATGCTATTGATGATTGCATCGGGTATAATGTCTTTTAGATCGTAAAAAGGTAAAATGCTGGGGATGTCACTATCCAGAGAAGCGCGAAAGATCTCCTCCTGTGGGCCGGCAAACCACAGTTGGCCCTTGTCTTCCCGGTCAATAATCCTTAGATGCTCGCTATTGGGAAAATGCCGGATCAGATCCAGCGCACCAGATCCGGTTTTGAAAAGAAAGATACCGGCCTCTCGGGTTTCCATCCAGAGACCATCCCGGTGATCGATAACGATCCGGTTGATTAAGGTGTCTTGTGCTAAAGAGCTGCTGAAAGACTGTAGCTGAAGGGGCGTATTCGATGTCTCAAGGCCGGAAATACAATAGATCCGGTTGTCGGTACTGAGTATCCACAGACGACCGCTCGTGTCTTCGGCCATGTCCTGTACCCTGATCGCGACTTGCGTAAGCTGATCCTTCAGTTGGGGTACAATAAACCCGTTCCGTTCGGGGTCGTACCAGCAGAGCCGGTTATTGCCGGTAATGATCCATAGTCGGCCGTGGTGGCTGTGCAAAAGGGCAAGAACAATATTGCCGGGTAAACTGTGGGGATCCTGAATGTCGCGGTGATAGACTTCCATTTCCTGACCGTCATACCTGTTCAGCCCATTGTTCGTACCGACCCAGATCAAGCCTTCCCCATCCTGGGCAATGGCATTAACGGTGCGGTGAGCCAGTCCGTCATCCACCGAAAGATGCCGGAAGATGGACTTGCGGTAGTAATCACGCTGACCGATTACCGGACTGCACCATAAGATCAGACCTAACAGAAAAAACCAATGCTTCATCTATCTCCGGTATCTGAATCATAAAATCGACACAAAAAGATAAGACGAATTTAAGACAGTTCCTAAGGATAAAAAACCGAGGATAGATCTCTGTGTATTACCGCACCCGTACCCGTCCGGTAGCCCGGAAGAACAGAAGACTTTCAAAGGTAGCGAATTCCTGAGCTGGCAGATCCTGGACGGCATCCACATTCATGAACCTAACTTCCCGGGTTTCGGTATCATCCGGCCGGGGCTCTCCGTGCCATTGAGCACAGTAAAACTCCGCCGTGAAGTATTGTACCCGGTCGCCATTGGGATACTCGACACTTTCCTGGCTGGGATGACTACTGATACCGATCAACTCTATTTCCAACAATTTCAGGCCGGTCTCTTCCAGTACTTCCCGGCGGATGCAGGCTGTAATATCTTCTTCCTCTTCCAGCCCTCCGGCCGGCAATCCCCACTGGCCGCTATCCGTACGACGCACAAAAAGGATCTCCCCTTTCGCGTTTTCAATGATAACCCGGGCGCCAGGATGGATCACCTTGCGGTGGCCGATCAGTTCGCGTAGTGCTTTCAGGTAATTGCTCATTATAAAGAATGGATGTCGATCAGTGATTCCGGCTTTTCAGCCGCCTTTAATGTATTGCGGAGCGGCCGGCCGAACCCCTGCCAGTAAACCTCCATTTCATCTCCGTCGGTCAGTTTTACCCCACCGCCGAAGCTAAAGGCATCGGCTCCGAAATAATGGATGTGCACCTGGCCGGGAACCCGGTGATTCGCATATTTGAAGTGATGATATTCAAGATTGGCAAGACTATGGGCCATGTTGGTCTCACCGCTTTTGATATCGGCCGACCAGATCTCTTCTCCGGCGCGATAGACGGCTACCTTCCCTCGGACGTCCCCAAAATCGGGATCAACTATCAGTTCAGGGCCGAGTGAGCAGGTGCGTAGTTTGGATGGCGCCAAATATAGATAGTTCTTGCGTTCCATCACATGGTCGGAGTATTCGTTACCAGTAGCGAAGCCAATGCGGTAGACGTCCCCGGCATCACTGATGGTATACAAACCGGCGATCTCCGGCTCTTCTCCACCATCATTGGCGTAAGCCGGTAAATCCAATGCGGCGCCGTGGGCTCTCAGGCTGCTGCCGTTGCCTTTGTAGAACCATTCGGGCTGTACGCCGATCTCCCCTTTTTTGGGATGCCCGCCGGCTACGCCCCACTGGTACATGATCATACTGTCGGTCAGTTTGCCCTGAACTTCAGCCTGGTGCATGCGTTCACGGTTATCGGCACTGGCTTTATGTGTGAGGCCGGTACCGGAGATCAGACAATGCATGGGATCGGTAGGATGATCCAGAGGAGGCAGTAATTGCCAGTCGCTATTACCTTCGTAGATAGGATCGTATTCAAGCTGATTTTGCCCCAGGTATTTAGGGACGAGGCGTTGCAGATCGGTGGCCTCACTGATGGCCCTTTGTGCCAGGCCGAAAACAGAGGTGAAATAATGCAGGACGGTTAATTGATCACCTTCTACCAAAGCCACTTTACGGCCATGGCGAGGGTGTTGGAGCTGTACCAGTCGCATGTCGGTATTCGTTTTTTCGTACTAATCCATTTAAGTCTGTGCAGTCGTAAGTCCATAAGTCTTAAGTCCATCGTAGCCGTAGAACTGACTTACGACTAACTGACTTACGACTGGTTGACTCTAAAGAAATAGAATAATTTCATCTTTTCGGCAAAATCTCCGCTTTTTTTCCGCTTTAGATGCTGATGCGATGGATAAAGTGACCTCTGTCCATTTCCTTGTCTTATTAGCACAACTATGTTGAGTGCCGGGGCATTCGCAAAATAATCCAATTAGTTTTTTGAGTGATTTTCAAAAAACTTTATTTTTGCCGCCCAATCTATTGTGATTGATTATTGATAAGTGATGATTGATTTTGGTATCATTCCTTTTGCCTATTGATCAATTATCATTCATCATTTATCAATCATGGATCAAGTGCATTCGTCAAGAACCAGTCAACATGGGTTTTGGGAAAGCACCATAATACTTTCCCCACCTGGATATGAATTCCTGGCAACTGGTTGTTGGCAGTCAAACATCGATAACTGTTGTAAAATGGACGTCAAAATTCAAGACCTTTCCAAGAGCTACGGTTTTCAGAAAGCAGTGGATGGGATCTCCTTTGAGGTAAAGACAGGTGAGATACTGGGTTTCCTGGGCCCTAATGGCGCGGGTAAGACCACCACCATGAAAATGATCACCGATTACATTGCCATGGACAGCGGTGAGATCTTTCTGGGTGGAAAATCCATTCGCCGGCATGATCTCAAACGCCATATCGGTTATTTGCCTGAGCACAATCCGCTGTACCACGAAATGCCGGTAATGGACTATCTGGCCTTTTGTGCTGCACTGCAAGGACTGTCTTCCGGGCAGGTACAACAAAGGGTAGTGGAAATGGTGCGGGTCTGCGGTCTGGACGCCGAAAAACACAAGAAGATCGGAGAACTTTCCAAGGGCTATCGTCAGCGCGTAGGTCTGGCTCAGGCCATGATCCACGATCCGGAGATCCTCATCCTGGATGAACCGACTACCGGTCTGGACCCCAACCAGATCGTCGAGATCCGGGAACTGATCAAAAAGCTCGGCAAGGAGAAAACCGTTATTCTATCCACCCACATTCTGCCCGAAGTAGAAGCCACCTGCGACCGGATACTCATCATCAATAAAGGCAAGATCGTCGCCGACGGCACGGCCGCCAACCTCCGGCACCAGATGCAGGGCAGCCAGGTGCTGCAGGTACGCATCGAAGGGGGCACATCGGAAATGATCGCGGTTGCGCTGCGATCCCTGCCCAGTGTGCGTCAGGTGGAAGTACTGATCCCGGAAGAAGGGCGCTTCGAACTACAGAGCCAACCCGAGCAGTCTTCCAACCGGGCCGTTTTCGAATGTTGCGTACAAAACAAGTGGATACTAACGGAAATGATCCCGAGGGAAACCAAGCTGGAGGATATCTTCCGGAATTTGACTATGAATTAAACGGTACCGGGTGCTGGGTACTTGGTACCGGGAAACCGGCCGGGCACCCAGTACCGAGTATCGAAAACCTATATAGAAATGAATCCCACCCTAATTATCACAAAAAGAGAATTGGGTTCCTTTTTCGACTCGCTGGTAGCTTATATCGTATTAGTCATCTTTCTAGGCTTCAGCGGTTTTTTTACCTGGTTTTACGGAGCGGATGTCTTTATTCGCAAGCAGGCTGATTTGGCGGTCTTCTTCAGCGTAGGGCGCTGGACACTCTTCTTCTTTATACCGGCCATCACCATGCGGATGTTCGCCGAAGAGAAAAGGAGCGGTACTATAGAACTGTTGCTCACCAAAGCCGTAAGCAGCCGGCAGGTGGTGCTGGGCAAATTCCTGGCCTGTTTGGGCATGGTAGCCATTGCGCTGGCTTTTACCTTGCCCTATTATTTTTCCATCAGCCGGCTCGGTGAAGTGGATCACGGTGTTATCTGGTCCGGATATTTTGGCCTCTTGCTGATGAGCGCGGTATATATAGCCATCGGACTGTGGACCAGCAGTATTACCAATAACCAGATCGTTGCTTTCCTGCTGGCGCTCTTTATCGGTATCTTTTTTCATCTGTTGTTCGATTTTATGGCGGCCGGATCTTCCGGTTTCCTGGGAGAATTATTCAGTAGTCTGAGTATGAGCCAGCACGTCGATTCCATTACCCGGGGCGTGCTGGATAGCAAGGATCTGGTTTACTTCCTGTCATTAACCGGCCTGGGACTGCTGCTGACGGAATTGAATATATCGAAGAAGGGATAGTTGGATAAGCGGTACACAGTACCGGTAGACGACAGCCAAACAAGCGAAATATGAAAAACACCATATCAATATTACTGCTCATCGGGATTGTGATCCTGCTTAATCTGTTGGGCAATGATTACTTCTTCCGCTGGGATCTGACGGAGGACAACCAATATACCCTCAGCGATGCCACCCGGAATATTCTGCGCGATCTGGAAGATCCCGTAACCATTAAGGCTTATTTTTCCGCAGACCTGCCGACCGATCTGGTCAAAACCCGCAATGATTTTCGGGATATGCTGAAGGAATACGCTACAATCTCCCGCGGCATGGTCGATTACGAATTTATCAGCCCGGAGGAAGATGCGGATAAGCAGGCGGCTGCGCAGGCGGGTATACAGCCGGTGATGATCAATGTGCGCGAGAAAGACCAAATGAAGCAGCAGCAGGCTTTCATGGGGGCCACTATCGAAATGGGTGAGCAGCAGGAGGTCATCCCGTTTATCCAGCCGGGAGCAGCTATGGAATATGCGCTTTCCACCAGCATCAAAAAGGTATCGGTCGCCGATAAACCTTCGGTGGGGCTCATTCAGGGGCACGGCGAACCGGGTTTTAATCAACTGGCCCAGGTATACGAATCACTGGGTATTCTGTACGAAGTAGAAACCGTCAATCTGGCCTCGGAGCCGACCATTGCCGACCGCTTCCGGGCGGTGGCCATCATCGCACCCACAGATACCATCCCGGCCGATCAGCTGGCCAAACTGGATGATTATCTGGCACGTGGTGGTAAACTGCTTTTGGCGCTTAATGCCGTTGCCGGTGATCTCTCTACCGCCCAGGGTACCGCTGTACATACGGGGCTGGGAAACTGGCTGATGAATAAAGGCATTCAATTGCAGCATACTTTTCTGATCGATGCCAGTTGTGGGCAGGTCAGTGTACAACAACAACAGGTTTTTTTTACTTTCCAGACACCGGTGCAATTCCCCTTCATTCCCATCATCAATACTTTTGCGGATCATCCCATCACCAAGGGACTGGAACAGGTATTGCTGCCTTTTGCGAGCCCGCTGAACTGGCTGGGAGATTCCTCCCGGCAATTTACACCGCTGGCTTTTTCATCTTCCCAGTCCGGGACGATCAATCCGCCGACCATGTTCGATGTTTCGCGTCAGTGGCAGTCTTCTGATTTTCCTAATTCGGCGCTGGTGGCAGCGGCCGCGGTTGAGGGCACTTTCGGCAGTACCATCCCAACACAAATGGTCGTGATCGGCGACGGCGATTTTGCCGTGGCCGGTCAGGGACAAATGCAAAGCGCCGACAACATCAGCCTGCTAGTCAACAGCATCGACTGGCTTTCCGATGATACGGGCCTGATCGAACTGCGCACGAAAGGTGTTGCTTCCCGGCCCATCGATCAGGAGTATCTGGCGGATGAAGCAGAAGGCACCCGCAATTGGTACAAGTACCTGAATTTCGGATTGCCCATTCTGCTGGTGGTTCTCTATGGTATATTCCGTTCGCAACGGCAGCGGACTATCCGGCTGAAACGGATGCAGGAGCGGTTTTGATACTGTGATTTTGTGATGCTGCGATGCTGTGGTGAAGCGTTCTTTCCCGGGAGTAGGATGAAATTAGTGGGTTGGAATGCTTTGATGTTTTCGATGAATGACTATTTCTGCAATTGCCGGCTCTTTCGTCCATAAATCCAAAGGTCCAAAAGTCCATAAATCCCAACGTCCATAAATCCAAACATCCCAACGTCCAAAAGTCCATAAATCCAAACCACATGAACAATAAAACCTTAAGCATCATTTTTCTCGTTCTTTTGGCGCTTTATGCCTTACCTCGACTGTTCTCCGGAAATCCGGATCGCAGCTTTCGGTCGGAACTGGTAGTGGTGGATACATCGCTGGTGGACCAGATCGAATTGTACCCTAAAACAGCCGATGGCCAGAAGGTCACTTTGCGGCGCGATAACGGGCAGTGGACCGTTACCAATGGCAGTATCGAAACTCAGGCAATGGCCAATAGTGTACAGTCTATCCTGGGCCAGTTGCGCATGATCCAGGCCAAACGGGTAGTCGCCAGGCAACCGGAAAAGTGGAAAGATTATGAAGTGGAAGATGAGAACGCCGTCCATGTCAAAGCCTATAATGATGGCAATGAGTTGGTGGATCTCATCGTGGGCCGGTTCAATTTTAACCAGCAAACGCGCCAGGCTCAGTCTTACGTTCGGTTGGCCGGAGAAGATGAAGTTTATTCAGTGGATGGCTTCCTGAGCATGACCTTCGGGCAGGATTTTAATGCTTTTCGCAATAAGCAGATACTCAAACTGAGTGGCGCTGATCAGGTCACTGGGCTGCAATGGCAGGGCAACGGTACTACTGCCCTATTCCAAAAAAACGACGGTAACTGGATCTTCAACGGCCAGCCGGTGGACTCCACTGCCATAGCCGGTTATGTGGATGGACTGAACTTTGTCTCGGGAAGTACTTTTGCAGATGGGTTCAATCCTGCCGGCAGCCCAGAACAATCGCTGCAGATACAGACGCCGACCGGCCCGATCGCCATTAATGCCTTTCGTTATACCGGCGGTGATAAGGATTTTGTGATCCAGTCCAGCCAGTTTCCGGGGGCGTTGTTCTCCAGTGATTCTACCGGGGTATATGATCGTTTGTTCGGGAAGCTACAAATGTTGGTGGCAGATCAGTAAAATATTACCGATCACCACCAATACTCAATATCTTGTTTTGGTAACCGGAGCAACTTAGGGAAGTCCTCCAGTCGTTCCTCCAGGATGATCGATTGTAATTCGAAATCCTCCAGCATCTGATCCAATACCTGTAGGTTATCCGGTGTGGAGATCACGTTTCTGGCGGCCAGCAGGCGGTCGTGGATATAATCGATATTCAAGATGGATTCCAGGAAGGCAACATTATCCGGATGGGTAGCCTCATTATAGATAAGCCCGTCGGTTTCCACCAGACTTGGTGGCCCGCCGCCGTCCTGATCCGTCCACATTGCGAAGACCGGATTATCCGTATTCTCGTACATCAGGCAGGACACATATTCCACCATGCTGAGCGAAAGCGCTTCATTGGGTAGCGACCACCAGCGTTCCCAAAGGTAGTCCAGGTTGGGGAATACGACCATAAAAGAGCCGAGGGCATAAAACCAGTTATAAGGAAGATGGCTGTAGCCCCGGTGATGTAAGGTGGTTTCCTGTTGCATAGCTTCCAGGATCAATGAGGCCACGTACTGCATAGTCGCTTCGAACTCTTCCTCCTTGAAGAAATCCGGATAAAGCGGTCGCCCGGCCAGCGATGCAAATACCTGCTCCGACATACCTCCGTATTCCTCTGTTTTCCCTAAAAGATATTGCCCCCAGGCATAGAGCACTTTGGGTAGCAGGTAGCGTAAAAGATCCTGCTGTACTTCCATGTAGCGGTAATCCAGCAGATAGTCATACAGGTCCACGTTTTGCAGGTGACGTCGCTGGTCACATAGGCGCTCGCAGTGCCCCCGAATATAGTCAAAGGGTTCCTGCCAGACGACCGTGGGCGGTTTGGGCTGGCCCAGGGCTTCTACCAGTTTGTCGAAGGGGCGTTGCATGGGGTTAATTTTAGTTATGGATTGTACTTTACTGTAATGATCCTGAAGTGGGAAAAGTTCCAAAAACGTCTGTGGCCATTTTATTAATAATAGCTATCTTTAAAGCCTTCATAAACACAACTAACCCTATGAACTTCATACAGCTCATCATCAAATTCTTTCTTCGCCTGTTCGGAGCCAAATCTCCCGATTCGACCGGAGAGCCGGTTAATACGCCTGCCCAAAGACCTGAACCCAAGCCGGTAACGGCTACCGAAACGCCCGCTCCGCCCGAGCCTGCACCTGAACCCGAAGAACCGACCCCGGTCGAGACCGGACCGCTGGCACCGACTCACGGATTGCAATTCAATGAGACTTTTGCAGAAAAGAGCGGTCCGGACGGCAATATCATACGTGCCCTGGAGTCGATCCTGATCTCGGATGGTAAGATGGAGGGCCAATTCAAGTACTTCAAGAAAAAAAGCTGGGAAGGCTGGTATACCGGTGGCGAATCACCGATCAAGAATTTCATCCGGACGCAAGGTGAATTGCTCAAAGAACTGAAG
>JAGQXH010000210.1 GCA_020436695.1 Lewinella sp.
GCATGAAAGTTGATTTGCCGGGCTATCGGTGGTTCCAGGATACGGTGAGTCAGGCTCTGGTCCAGGAACGCCTTCGGCTGGGACAGGTTTTAAACCGGCATATCGAACCATCCGAGGTGGAGACTCTGGAAGCGCTTTTGGAAAACACCGGGCAACTCTACGAGATCACCCAATTGCGGCGGGAGCCAAAAGATTACACCCTCGGACAGATCAGACAAGAGATTGAGCGGACCAGGCAACTGGAACCCTTATATCATCTGGCACAAAGAGTACTTCCGCTGTTGGACCTGTCCAATGAGAGTATCAAATATTACGCTTCCCTGATCGGCTATTACTCGGTCTACAAACTAAACCGCCTGAATAATCGCGATACCCACCTTTACCTGCTGTGTTTTGTGTACCACCGTTATCAGCAGGCGCACGATAATCTGATCGGCAGCCTGATCTATCAGGTTCGTCAGTTTCTGGCAGCCGCCAAAGAAGCCTCCAGGGAATGTCTGGCCGAACACCGGGTGGAGACCAATGAGAATTTGCAGAAAGCCGGTCATATTCTGGGGCTTTTCACAGACGATACGATCCCGGAAGATGCGCCCTTTTACCAGGTGAGACAGCAGGCCTTTGCCATCCTGGGGCGGGACAAGATGCAGGCAACGGCTGAATATATAGCCAGCAAAGCAACCGTCGATGAAATGCTTTTTCACTGGGAACAGATCGATAACCTGGCCGGACAATTCAAGCGCAGGCTGCGCCCGGCGCTGTTATCGGTAGATTTTGAAGCGATCAGCTCTCAACATCCGGTGATCGACGCACTGTGTTTTCTGAAAGAAACCTTCGGTAAAGGCCAGTCTCTTGGCCAATATGCCGCCGATCAATTTCCCATGCAGGCCGTCCCCAGGAAGATCAGACCGTATCTATACAGCAAAACCAAAGATAGCGGTAAAGTCTTCCTCCCGAACCGGTATGAGTTCCTGATCTACCGATTGTTACGCGACCGGCTGGAGGCCGGGGATGTATTTTGTCGCAGCAGTGTGCGCTTTCGCAGTTTTGAAGATGACCTGATCGATGACCAGGCATGGGAAAATAAGAAAAAACTCATTGCCGATACCGGACTCCCAATTTTACAACAACCGGTGCAGGAGCATCTGGAGAAACTCAAAAATCAGCTGGAAAACCGCATTGCCGAGGTCAACATGAGTCATCCCGAATTTTGAGCCCACATGGTGAAGAGGCAATTTGAGATGGCCATTCTTAAGCGGTAAAGCGGTATCGAGGCTTCTCGGTACCGCTTTCCTGTTCTGTGGCACCAATTTCTGAAAAATAATTGTACCCAACTTTTCCAATTTCTCAACGTACGCAGGATAAAATCATAGACCAAAGCGACAATGGCCATGAGCTTCATACGATTATCCCAAAACCAGAGTCTGGGACATTCCAAGCCCATTTCTGATTTTAGGAATCGAAACCCTTGTTCAGCTTCCCACCGATGCATATAACTGAACAGGACTTCCCAAGCCTGAGCCGCGTTTTCGATGGGCAGTGAAGTGATAATATACATGGGGCCATTGTAATTTCGTTTATCTCTGACGATAATCAGATAGAGTTGATTATCAGGATATTCGGGGTGGTTCACGGCGGCCCAGTCGATGGTAACATGTTTATTTTTATCGCGTGCTTTGTCTCGAACAATCTTACTTTTTCTACCCCTAAAAGATCGGGCCAGCAAGTGCGTTTTCTTACACCCCTTATCGTGGTGATTTAACAAGTGATTTTTCTTCCAACGAATGATAAAATCTTGTTTGAAATGGAATAGATAGCGAAGCATTTTTTCATTGGCATATCCCCGATCTAAGACATGAACGACCGACCCGATGTACTGATGGATCTTACGAAGTAGTCGATAAATAATATTATCCGGATCCTCTTTGAATTTGCCTCTGGTAGTCCACCAACTCATTTGGCAAACACTCGGTACACCTCCCAGGTGAGATAGAAATACACCGGTCCACTGAAAGCCCGGAACACAAATACGGCCCTTTGGTGGAGTGAAAAACCCTCGACGGATCCTGGTTAGTCGCTGGCCCTTACTGCTGAATACACTGCAAAGCCCCTCGGCCATCCAACTTTCGTGTTTCTCTACCCGACTATCATCCCAAAGCATTAAGGCTCGTTTGCCTTGCTCGCGCAGTTGAGCAATACGATCTACCGTGCGCCGGAAAAAATAATCATCGATTAAACTGGCCGACCATTTCTTGGATCTTAGCAGATTACTGATTCTTTTAGTTCCTGCCGGTGCACGGTCAAATCCACAAATGTAACCACCTAACTCGGTCAGTAACAGCCCCATAGCACGGTTCCTAAACATAAGTATCGTCACAAAAAGATTGAAAAATGTGTCCACCAAACGCTTATCAATTTGTGCGTCCAGGGCTTCCAACAATGGATCGGTGTATCGCCCAACTTGGTGTAAAAGAAAGGAACCAGCTTTTTGCTGAATTGGTGAACTTGAGTTATTTTGCAGTAATGTTTTAAACATGATACCTCCTGTCTTTTTGGTGTGGTCAGATACCCAAATTTACAGGAGGTTATTTTTTGGCCCAAAAATAAGCATCCCGAACTTTGGCCTTAGCCAAAATTCGGGATGACTCATGTTTCAAGATCACCGGTCGGGGCGATCCGCCGCGGTGGACCCTGCAATACCCACGGGAAAGCGATCCGGTCAATCACACCTTTTTTGACACCTTGCCGCAGGTGGACATTAGCCGGGTGACGCATTTTGTACACCAGCAATGTGGCTTTATGGAGGTTTTCGATCATGTGCTGGGGCGCTATGTTAAAACCACGGTCGATACCCGTTTGCTCACCGCCTGCCTGATTGCCTGGGGCACCAATATGGGGCTTGGCAAAATGGGCAGCATCTCCGACATAGGCTATCAGGTGCTGGCCGGGATATCGGAGAACTATCTGCGGTTGGAAACCCTAAAAGCAGCCAATGATCGGATTAGTAATGCCACAGCCGCTTTAAGTATTTTCCGGCATTACGACATCAATGAAGCCGTCCACTCCAGCAGTGACGGACAGAAATTTGAAACCCGGATTCATACGCTGCGCTCCAGGCATTCCTCCAAATATTTTGGACTGAAGAAAGGACTGGCGTCCTATACCTTGACCGCCAACCACGTTCCCATCAATGCCACCATCTTCGGGGCCAACGAGCATGAAAGTCATTATGTTTTCGATCTGCTCTACAATAACACAACCGATATCCAACCCGAGATTCATTCCACCGATACGCATGGCACGAACCAGGTCAATTTTGCCATTTTGCACATCTTCGGTCACCAGTTCGCTCCCAGATATGCCGATATCTGCGATACGGTCAATAAATCACTCTACGGCTTCCGTCATCCCAGCCAGTATACAACCGGCCAGCTCAGGCCGATCCGTAAAATCCGGGAAGCACTGATTATTGAGGAATGGGAGAATATACAACGGATCATGGTATCTCTGGCCTGCAAAGCCACCACGCAAAGCATTATTATCGGCAAGCTCAGCGCCCATGCCAGGAAAAACAAGACCAAACAAGCCCTGTGGGAGTACGATAACATCATCCGCAGCCTGTACCTGCTGGATTATGTGGACTCTCCACCTTTGCGCCGGTACATCCAGAAAGCCCTCAACCGGACCGAAAGCTATCATAAACTCCGGCGGGCTATCGCCATTGCTAACGGCGGAAAGCTGCGCTTTAAAACAGAAACCGAACAGGAGATCTGGAATGAATGCAGCCGCCTGATTGCCAATTGTATCATCCACTACAATGCTGCCATTCTATCCAATATGCTGGACCGGTATGAGAGTGCCGCAGATACAGTCAACGCCGAATGGATTAAGCAAATCTCTCCCGTTGCCTGGCAGCATATCAATCTGTACGGACGCTATGAATTCCAGAAAACACCCGATCCCATCAATCTGGAAGACATGATTTCTCAACTAACCCGCCTCAACTCCATCCCTCAACAAAACACCGGTTGAAGTCCTTAATGTAGGTTTTTGGCGGTTTGGGCAAAAATACCCTATTAGGTTGCTGGATACCGAATACGTACGCAACGCCAACCGGCAGGTTACCGATTTGATCTTCGTGATCGCTGATAAAGAACCTCATGAGCAGCCCAGCCATGTACCTACGCATGGGCCCACTGCAGATGAACTGCTGAAAACCTTTACTAAATCGCAGATCCGGGCCTATCGGCTGTTGGTCAAGCGGAACATCTTACCGGGTATTGCCTTCAAGCAGGTGGTACCCAAGATCAGCGCCGCCAGCAGCGAGTTTGTCGGTTTCGAAGACTGGTACGTGTCTCTGGTGTGGGACATCTTCGAGGAGAAGACCAATATCAGCGGCGAGCGGGCCGAAGAGATCAAAGCCGGCGCCTTCGTCAACTGGTTGATCCGCGACAACATCTTTGACCAGGGGGATATGTTTGCACTCATCCAGGAGCGCCTGGCTGCAAAGAAGAAGCAGGTGGAAGCGGAGGATCCGAAACACTGGGAGGAGCGTTTAGCGGCTAAGGGCAACCTCACTGGTAAGAAGTGATTATTTTTGACCTTGTTTTGTTATTATGAATGAAATCACTGTATTTGATTATGAGGGTCAGCAAATTACCTTTGAATTTGCAGATGGCAATAAAATGATCAATGCTACTGAAATGGCTAAGCCCTTCAAAGGGAAATTGGTAGCAGACTTCTTACGCTTAAAGAGCACTAAAGACTACATTGAGCTATTATGGGAGCGATATGGGAATTCCCATATCGCTCCTGTGAGAGAAGTATTACGAATAGTAAAAGGAGGTGATGCAGCTGAAGGCCTCCAAGGTACCTGGATGGATGAAAAGCTGGCGCTTAAGTTTGCTGCCTGGCTCAGTCCACGCTTTGAACTATGGGTCTATGATCGGATACAGGAACTACTTTCAACAGGTGAAACCCGTTTAAAAGGTATTCCTCCATCCGGGTTTGCTGCAACTCTGCGGTTACTGGCCGAACAATGGGAAAAACAGGAGCAGATCAATGAAGAAATCCGGGATGAACTGGACAAAACGGCAGAGCGTCTGGATGAATTGGAAGCCAAGATTGTGAGTGTAGACGATCATTATTATACCATTGCGGGATATTGTACGCTGCATAAAATTCCTTGTCCATTGCACCAAGCAAAGGAATGGGGTAAGCTGGCTGCCGGCTTAAGTCGCCAAAAAGGAATTGCCACCGGTTCAGCGCATGATGAGCGCTTCGGCAAAGTGCGCACTTATCATGAAAATATTTTGCGGGAAGTCATCAAATAAGAACCCGGATTTTGGCAAAGTATCCGTTATTTTATATTGACACGTATCTGGTTTTGTTTTGTACAAAACCAGCATCAGTACAAATGTTAGGACAGAATAGGAAAAGCAATACAACGATGACTTTAGGGTGGTAGAATTCGACAACCTAATCCGATATGCCGGGGACAATACCTTTTCTATGTCGGTCATGAAGTGGATCGAGCAAACCCGAGGTGAAAGCGTCTACCTCAAAAAGGGTAGGGGAGGTGGAACTTACGGACATATTCTTGTCACCTTGCATTTTGCCAATTGGCTTTCTCCGAAGTTTTACTCATGACAAAAGATAACTTTACAGCTAAACCCCCTCAAATTCGAGGGGGTTTATGGAGCGATACATGAAGAAGCAAAAAATCACTGTTACCGGCATTGAGGTTAAGTATTACGAAAAAGAAGACATCACCTTTATCAGTCTCACCGATATCGCCAGGAAATTCAATGCCAATACCGATGTAGTCATTCAAAACTGGTTGCGCACGGCGGATACCCTGGACTACCTTGGCCTTTGGGAAACGATGTACAATCCCAACTTCAATGAAGAAGCGTTCAAAGAATTCCGGATACAGGCCGGATCGGGAGGCTTTTTCCTATCTCCAAAGCAGTGGATCGAAAAGACTGGCGCCCTGGGTATGGAATCCAGTACTGGTCGGGGAGGGGGTACTTATGCCCATCGGGATATAGCACTTGAGTTTTGTTCGAGTCTGTCAGCTGCCTTTCGCTTATACATGGTCAAGGAGTTTCAGCGGCTGAAAGAAGATGAGGCGGAGCGCAAGGGACTTACCTGGAATGTCTACCGCTTGATGGCCAAGGCCAATTACCTGGTGCACACAGAGGCCGTTCGGGAGAATAAAGTGCCGATGATCGACTGGCACACCAAAAAGGAAGCGATCCACCAGGCTTCGGAAGCTGATCTGATCAACATGGTAGTTTTTGGATGTACGGCTAAACAATGGCGCGCTATGAATCCGGAACTAAAAGGCAATATCCGGGATCACGCTTCGGCCCTGGAATTGCTGGTGCTGGCCAATATGGAAATCCTGAACACCAAACTACTGGAGGATAAGATGGACAAGCAGGCTCGCTTTGTGCACTTGCAGGCTACGGCTGCCCATCAGCTGAGCTTGCTGGCGAATGCGCCGGCTATTAAGCGGTTGGAGGAGCGGGTGAGGGGGAGTAGGGGAGAGGACGGTTAAGAACGCAGGATGCTGACAAGTCATAGAACTAAAAAAAAATCTTTAGTTGAGTACAAAAACTTTTTGTTTCAAAAATACATTGCTTAAATTGTAACAGGAAAAACACCAAGCTAATGGCTACGGCAAATCAAATAAAGGCGCTAATCAAATCGCATCTGGAAGGAGACCCGGAGCGATTTAAGACCATTGCCTTGCAGGTTGCTGCTCACGAGGCCAGACTTGGACATGGGGCAATTGCTCAGGAAATAAAACAGTTAATCGATAAAGGAGCTAAGCAATCAGCTAAGGTCTTTCCCATGCGGAAAGACCTCGATGATCTGGTTATTCAAACTGATCCTGAAAGTCGACTTTCCCAACTAGTTCTTCCTCAGGCATTAAAAGAACGCATTGAACGAATACTAAGAGAATATCTTCAGCGCAGTAAATTGCAAAAATTCGGACATTCCAATAGGAGAAAGATCTTATTGGTTGGACCTCCCGGCACAGGAAAAACGCTCACAGCATCCGTTATTGCATCGGAACTACATTTGCCGCTCTTTACCATTTTGGTTGATAAACTGGTCACCAGATATATGGGAGAGACCAGCGCCAAATTGCGCCAGATCTTTGATCTTATACAAGAACGTCAGGGCATTTATCTTTTCGATGAATTTGACGCTATCGGAGGAGAGCGATCCCGTGACAATGATGTGGGAGAGATGCGCAGGGTGCTAAATGCCTTTTTGCAGTTTATAGAACAGGATACATCCGAAAGTTTTATAATTGCAGCGACCAACTCCGCAGATCTGCTGGACCAGGCTTTATTCCGCAGATTTGATGACTTGCTTTCCTATAAACTACCCGAAAAAGCACAGATCATCCGGCTAATTGAAAATCGATTAGGTAACTTTGGCGGAGAGTTTATCGTAGAAAGCATTGTGGATCAAGTAGAAGGGCTAAGTCATGCCGAAATCACCCTGGCAAGTGATGATGCCATTAAAGAAGCAATATTATCAGATCAGGAAAAAGTAAGTAAGCAATTATTCTTAGCTACAATTAACGACAGGAAACAGTATCTACAGTATTCTAAATAATCTATCCCAATACCCTCCACATGATTGACTTGCGTGACTAGTGACGCTTAAGAGACAAGACTTTTAACCGATTTAATCTGCTAAAACTTAATCCCATGGCAGGAGAACAATATCCTCTAGTTTTTTTAGAGGGCTCGGGCGAACCAATCAAGTATACTTCAGCTCCAGGAAGAGGAGGCGGAAATTACCCAGCTAGAGATCGTGCAACTCATAGCGCCGTGCTCCGGAAACAATTCGATCAAATTTACGAAGCAGCAGCGGAGCAAAGGCAGGCAGCAGCATTACCTACAAAGGGAGGGATGTACTTAGAATTCCGTAGTCGATTAGGCTACGATCTAGTAACGAAAAGTCTTGAGAATTTAAAAAGGGGCATCAGGCTGTCTAATATCAGAATAGCAGAAGAAGCAGGCCAGTCGGTCACCATTGCTATCGTCTACATTCCAGAAGGGCAAGAAGGATATTTCCTACAACGATTAGAAGAATACGCTACAGAGAATACACCAAAAGGACATCCCCGAAATGAGGAGTTGATCAACAGCATTGAACACGTGCGACTAGCCGTCTTTGATTCTTTCTGGCGTGATCAACCAGAATTTGCTCCAACCGATCAAGCGATCTGGTGTGAAGTCTGGTTGCGGATAGAAGGAAGCACTGATGAAACACTCACCTCCTTTTTTACAGCCTGTGAAATATTGGATATTGAAGTGAGAAAGGAGGAAATACTAAAATTCCCGGAACGTCTGGTTACTCCGATCCTGGCCAATCGAGAACAACTGATCAACCTAATTGAAATTACGGGGCTTTTAGGCGAAATTAGAAAAGTAAGAGAGACGGCCCAATTTTGGATGGAACTGAGTCCGGCAGAACAAGCAGAATGGGTAGAAAATCTAGTGGCCAGAATGCAAGTTGAGGCAACTACGCTCGTTGCTGTGTGTATTTTAGACTCCGGTGTAAATAATGGCCATTTGTTGCTGCAACCCGTACTTTCTAATAATGACTGCCAAACATACGATCCGAGTTGGGGCGTAAATGACCATAAAGGCCATGGTACAGCGATGAGTGGGGTAGCCGTATTTGGAAATTTAAACGAGGTATTAGAAAGTAATGATGCCATTCACATCAAGCATCGAATCGAATCCATAAAAATACTACCTCCCCAAGGCCAGAATGATCCAAAGCTATACGGGGCGATCACTCAGCAAGCGGCTAGTAGGGCAGAAATACAGTCACCCGACCGTAAGCGGATTCTCTGCATGGCGGTCACGGAAGATCATTATGACAGAGGAAAACCTACCTCTTGGTCTGGAGCCATAGACGCTTATACCTCCGGGGCAGAAGAAGAAGGACAACCTAGAAGGCTGTTTATTGTGTCTGCCGGCAACATTTGGGATCACAGCGAATGGAAAAACTTTCCAGACCCTAATTTGATCAATTCCGTTCAATCTCCCGGGCAATCCTGGAATGCATTAACCGTAGGCGCCTATACAGATTTGACTCAAATCACTGATCCAAAACTCAGTAATTATGGAGTCCTGGCTGAAGCCGGTCAATTATCTCCTTTTAGCACCACCTCGTATACCTGGGAAAATAAATGGCCGATAAAACCAGAGATCCTGTTGGAAGGAGGAAATGTGGCCATAGATGCCACCGGATTTGCGACGGAATGCGATGATCTCTCGCTGCTCACTACTCATTACCGGCCGGCACAACGCCAATTCGATGTGATCAATGCTACCAGCGCCGCGTCAGCCCAGGCCGCCAAGATGGCAGCAGAGATCCAGTTCCATTATCCGGCTGCCTGGCCGGAAACCATTCGGGCCTTGTTGGTGCATTCTGCAGAATGGACACAACCGATGCTGGATCGATTTTTGACCGGTACATCCAGGAGTGATTATCTTAAGTTACTACGTCTGTGTGGATATGGAGTGCCCAACCTAACGCGCGCCTTGTATTGCACAAAAAGGAATTTGACCCTCTGTGTACAAGAAGAACTCCAACCTTTTGATAAACATCCAGACCGATCTAACTACGTTTACCGGGACATGCATATCCATCAACTTCCCTGGCCTAAAGAGGCATTGAGAGAACTAGGTAATACAGAGGTAAAACTCAGGGTCACCCTTTCCTATTTTATTGAACCGAGCCCAGGAGAGATTGGTTGGAAAGATCGCTATCGGTACCAGTCGCACGGCTTGAGATTTGATCTCAATTCTCCAGGAGAATCTCAGGATGAATTTATTAAAAGACTCAATGTAGCTGCCAGAAACGAGGGGGAAACACCTACTACTGACAGCAGGAGTGACCGCTGGTTGCTAGGTAGTAATAACCACAAACTAGGATCTCTACATTCGGATACCTGGATTGGTCCGGCTATTGAGATTGCGGATTGTAATCTTATTGGCATTTACCCTACTATGGGCTGGTGGCGAACCAGAAATCAATTGGGTAAATGGGCGGAAAAAGCCAAATATGCGTTGGTAGTTTCCCTTACAACGCCTGAGATCGATGTGGATGTTTATACTCCGGTGGTGGTTACTTTGAAAGTGCCAATTACGACTTAATTGTTGATCTTAAGAATTTTGTAAAACAAACGACAAAGAATCGATGCCTCTTAAATCTATGAATCTTTCGTACTTCAAGGCGGGAGGTTTTAGTAAAGAACCTAGTCGTAAACTGACCTTAGATCAGATCCTAACGACAATAAAATCAGGTAATTATGAAATCCAGAACAGAATATCAAGACTTAGACAGCAAGTAAATAGTGACGGCGAAAAAAACGAACGATATGATACCTTTAAGAAGCAATTACCTGCTTTTACTACTGCTGGAGTTTTCAAAGTCCGAAATAAAAATCTTGAATCTATTACTTCCTATAGCCAGTTAACCATACTGGATATAGATAAATTATTACAGCAGAAAGTCAGCGTGCACGATATTAGGCAAAAAATAGCTGCTTTTCCAGAAGTTGTAGCAGGTTTTACTAGCCCAGGAGGCGATGGGTTCAAGATTATTATTAAAATTGATAGTCAAGCGGAACACCATGAATGGGCGACCATGCAAGTAATGAAGCATTTTGAAAAGCACTTGGCAGTAGAAATTGACCCCAGTGGAAAGGACATAAGTCGCCTTTGTTTTTTCTCATTCGACCCCGATATTTATATAAATACTGCTATTATTCCTTTTAAAGTTTCACTTGAAAGATCTATGAATGAAAAAATCAAGATGGCTATTTCTTTTACGGAAAAGAAGTGTCTCTTTAAGCAGGGGAGCAGGAATCATTTTATATATGTTCTCTGCTGCAATTTAAATCGCTTAGGTGTACCAATTGAAAAAGCATTGGAATTTCTTCAATCAAATTATCCTGAAGATGGCTTTAACGAGTCTGAAGTAGAATATACTACGAGGAGTGCCTATCGCAATACCAACGAGTTCGGTAAATGGAAAAAATATGATTCTAAACTTAAATCGATTGGTATTGATGATCTTGATATGCAAAGAATTGATGCCTATGAAAAAGAAATGGGACTAGATAAGCTATTAGTTGACGAGCAAGTGTTGGCACATATGCTTCTGACAGCCATCGAGGAGGAGGATTACGGATTTGTGCTAGATCTAGCATGTAGTAGAGGAGAACTGTTGAAAGAAATGCTATCTAATTGTAATGATGGCCAAATTGTAAAATGTTTTTTTACAATTCCCGATGTTGATAGGAAGCTGTTTGAAAAAGAAGAGCGAAGTGATTTGCTTGCGAGGGTGAAAGATTATGAAAATAATCCCTTTAACTTTTCAAGTTACAGGGAGGAAGCACTTAGAATTGCAATTTTGAGATTTAAGATTCAAAAGATAAAGCTTGCATTTCACC
>JAGQXH010000211.1 GCA_020436695.1 Lewinella sp.
CAAAATAATGGATGTTAATGTCAAGGCCTGTCTGCTACTGGCCAATCTTTGTTATCCTCATATGAAACAACGAGGCGGCGGCTCGGTGATCAACATCGCTTCGGTGGAGGGCATGAAGCCTACGCCGGGTCTCGGTCTGTATAGTGTCAGTAAAGCCGCACTCATTATGCTCACCCAGAGTCAGGCGCGGGAATGGGGCCCTGCCGGAATCCGGGCCAACGTGATCTGTCCGGGGCTGATCCAAACCAAGTTCAGTGCGGCGCTCTGGCAAAATGAAAAGATGCTGCAAAAATTTACCGGCAATATTCCGCTCAACAGGATTGCCCAACCGGAGGAAATGGCGGGACTGGCCGTTTTTCTGGCTACGGATGCAGCGAGTTACTGTACCGGCTCGGTCTTTACGGCAGATGGGGGGTATATGGTGGCTTAGAAGTATTGTGACTTTCGATCACTCAAACAGTAATACCACCCATTCTCCTACACAGGCCGGCTTCGGATGGTGCTCGATCTCCAGCGCACACTCCCAACTTACCTTGAGGCCACTATCCCCATATTCATCGGCTGCCAGCAGAGCAGCCTGCAGGCGTACCCGGCTATTGACCGGCACGGGTGCCGGGAAGCGTACTTTGTTGAGCCCGTAATTAATTCCCAATTTGAGATCTTCCACCTGATACATGCTGTTCAACAGCCGGGAAAAGAGTGATACAGACAGAAAACCATGCGCAATAGTACAGCCGAAAGGAGCGTATTGAGCCGCTTTTTCCTCATCAACGTGAATCCATTGATGATCACCGGTAGCCTGCGCAAAATCATTGATCATTTGCTGGGTAACGGTTATCCAGTCCGAAGCTGGGAGCTGGAGACCTGTCTTTTGCCGAAGGGCATCTAAATTGGAGAATTTCATAGGATTTACCGGTGTTGTCATTCCAATAATAGACATAAATGTAGCCTTTTTACTTTGCTTCCGCCGTGTGATGTTTAGCAGACGGATAAATATAGGGAGGGTGTTTGATCCAGGGAATATGTTGTGTGTATGATCACTCGATCCGGTCACGTTGAACTGCCCGCCAGGCCGTTCGGAAAAGGACCTCCGTAAACTTATTTAAATGGGCAAAACGGGCATCCTGCGTATAACCGGCCCGGTAGCGATAATAGATCTGCTGAACGATCACCGCGATCTTGAAAAGTCCGTAAACGTAATAAAAGGTCAAATGCCGGATAGGGTTGCCGCTTAAAGTGGCATAGCGCTGAACAATCTCGTTGCGGGAAGGGTTTCCAGGAAGTATCGTGGGCGAATTCGACAGCATTTGCAGGGGGACCGGATCATCGGCCGTAACCCAATAACCCAGTGAAGTACCCAGATCCATAAGCGGATCACCAAGGGTGCACATTTCCCAATCCAGAATGGCTCTGATCTCCCGCCAACTATCGTCAGCAAATACGACATTGTTGTATTTATAGTCGTTGTGGATCAAGCTATGCGCTACTTCTTTGGGTTGATGCGTTTCCATCCATTCCATCACCTGCTGAGCCTCCGGTATGTCATCGGTGGCTGCTTTCAAATACTGCTTGCCCCAGTTGAACACCTGACGGCTGATGTATCCTTCCGGTTTTCCCAGCTCCGATAATCCTGCCTCCCGGTAGTCGAGCTGGTGCAGCTCGACGAAAGTAGTCAGCCAACTTTCAGCGATTTGGGCAAAACTGTCCGGTGAGGTGTCGCTGTTCTTTACTTTCTCATCGTGCAGGATAATTCCCTGCACTTCCTCCATAATGTAGAATGGAGCACCGATAAGGGCATCATCTTCCGTATAGTAGAAAGTTTTTGGCACCTTGTTAAAGACAGGGTACAGATGCGATAACACCTTATATTCCCTTCCCATGTCATGGCCCCGTTTTATGGCTCCCACCGGAGGACGTCGCAATACAAAAGTCTTGCCTTCAATAGCCAACCGATAGGTGAGATTGGAAAATCCGCCCGGAAATTGGGTGATCTCCAGTTCACTATCCGGATGATCGATTAATTGCTGTTCGTAGAGTAAGCGGGCAAGCTTCGATTGGGGAAGAGAAACACTCATTGCTGAAAAGTTCTGTGAGAAATTATTCCGGTAGCCGGACTGATGTCAGGATCACTGTAGCTGTTTAATTGTATTTCGGCCTAACTGATACATATGTACTTCGTCGGGTCCGTCGGCCAGCCTGAGGGTACGGGCGCCTGCGTAGAAACCGGCCAGCGGGGTATCATTGCTCACCCCCAGTCCGCCATGTATCTGAATAGCCCGGTCCACCACCCGGCAGGCCATTTGCGGGGCCACTATTTTGATCATGGCAATGAGATCGGTAGCGGCTTTATTTCCGGCTTTATCCATCTTGTCAGCTGCGGCGAGGGTAAGCAGGCGTGCCTGCTCGATCTCACAGCGGGAACGGGCAACCTCCTGACGGATGCTACTGTGATCCATTAGTTTTTTCCCAAAGGTCATCCGGCTGGTAGCGCGCCCGCACATTAATTCCAGTGCCCGTTGAGCCATGCCAATGAGCCGCATACAGTGATGGATACGTCCCGGGCCGAGCCTTCCCTGAGCGATCTCAAAACCGCGGCCTTCTCCCAGGATCAGATTTTCTTTTGGAACTCGTACATTATCGAGTGCGATCTCGGCGTGTCCTTCCGGTGAGTCGGTATAACCGAAAACCGGCAGGTGGCGAATCACCTTCAGTCCGGGAGTGTCCATTGGTACAAGTACCATACTTTGCTGTAAATGCCGCTCTGCCTGCGGATTGGTCTTGCCCATGACGATCGCTATTTGGCAGTTGGGGTTCATGGCTCCCGAAGACCACCATTTGCGCCCATTGATCACATAATGATCGCCATCCCGATCAATGGAGGTTTGGATATTTGTGGCATCGGAAGAGGCTACATCGGGTTCCGTCATCAGAAAGCAGGAGCGTATCCGGCCGTCGAGTAAAGGCAACAGCCACTGTTCCTGCTGTGCCGGACTGCCGTACCGGGCCAGTACTTCCATATTGCCGGTATCAGGAGCACTACAGTTGAAGACTTCGGAGGCAAACCGTACCCTCCCCATAATCTCGGCCAAAGGAGCGTATTCCAGATTGGTGAGCCCGGGACTGAAGGATTTATAAGCTTTCGGTAGAAAGAGATTCCACAATTCCGCCGCTTTAGCCTTATTTTTGAGGGCTTCCAGGCCCGGCCAGTCTTGCCAGGCCCGGGACGGATCCTGAAAGAAGCCGTTTACCTCGGTCTCAATGGGGTAAATGTGCTCCTGCATAAAATCCTTCAGACGTTGCTGTAGGCTTAAAGACTTTTCGCTGTAGTCGAAATCCATAACAAAGAAGTTTAAGCTACAATGTTGGAATAATATTCTTCAAATCCTACTAAAAACAAAACAAGTAAGGGAAAGGTAGGATAAATGGCAAAAATGAGAATTATGTCATCGGACGTCAGACTTTTTTTGTTAAGTGTATTTAAAACACTTATCTTGGCAATCATATTCAAAGAGTACAAAAGCAACTTGTGAGTACCATGATCAAGACACTTTCTTCGCTTATTCTCTTCTTTTCCATCCTTTCATTGCAGGCGCAGCAACACGAACTGACGTTGAAGGCTTCCGAGAGCATGGCCACTATTCAGCCGACCATGTACGGAATATTTTTTGAGGATATCAACTTTGCGGCCGATGGCGGTCTGTATGCTGAAATGGTGAAGAACCGTTCTTTCGAATTCGAGGATCCCAATATGGGATGGCAACAACCCCAAAGTGACCGTTTTTCTCTGAATAAGGAGAGTGGTATTGCAAATGTGGTGAAAACAATGGAGAATGGCCCCAATCGCAATTATCTCCATGTTATGATCAATAAGGCGGCTGGTTACGAACTGATCAATGAAGGTTTTCGGGGAATGGGTGTACAGAAAGATGCCCGTTATCTGATCTCTTTCGGTGCCGACCGGGGAGAAGGAAATATCGATAAACTTATTTTTCAGTTCATCGGAGACAACGATAAGGTGCTTGGCAAAACCGAAGTACCGGTTTCTGATAAAGGCTGGAAATATTACGAAGCCACGTTACAGGCTACCGCTACGGAGATGAAGGCCAAGCTAAAGATCACTTTTTCCGGCAACGGGACCATTGATCTGGATATGATCTCCGTTTTCCCGGAAGACACCTGGAAAGGTCGCAAGAAAGGCTTGCGTAAAGACCTGGTCCAACTCCTTTACGATCTGAATCCCGGTTTTCTCCGTTTTCCCGGAGGCTGTATTGTGGAAGGCCGTACACTGGCCCGAAGATATCAATGGAAAAAGACGGTAGGCCCGATCGAGGAGCGCGATTATCTGATCAACCGCTGGAATACCGAATTTTCGCACCGGCCGACGCCGGATTATTTTCAGAGTTTCGGACTTGGCTTTTTTGAGTATTTCCAGTTGTCGGAAGATCTGGGCGCGGAACCTCTACCCATTCTGAGTTGCGGCATGGCCTGCCAGTTCAATACCGGAGAACTGGTACCGATGGATGAACTCGATCCCTATATACAGGATGCACTTGACCTGATCGAATTTGCCAATGGTTCTTTTATTTCCGGCTGGGGCAAAGTTCGCGCGGATATGGGGCATCCGGAACCGTTCAACCTGAAATATATCGGCGTTGGCAACGAACAATGGGGACCGGAATATATCAAGCGTTATAAGGCTTTCGAAGCTGCGATCAAGGCTGAGTATCCTGACATGGTTATCGTTTCCGGTAGCGGACCTTTCCCGGATGGAGAATTCTTTGAATATGGAATGGAAGAATTGACCAAGCTGAATGCGGAGATCGTAGATGAACACTACTATCGTCCGCCGCAGTGGTTCCAGGAGCATGCCGATCGCTATGACCACTATGATCGCAAAGGCCCGAAGATATTTGCCGGCGAATACGCTGCCCAGAGTGTGGCCATTGCCAGTCCGGACAATAAGAACAACTGGGAGTGCGCCATGTCGGAAGCGGCATTTATGACCGGCCTGGAGCGAAATGCGGACGTAGTAGTAATGACATCCTATGCTCCTCTGATGGCTCATGCCGAAGGCTGGCAATGGACACCGGACCTGATCTGGTTCAATAACCTGGAGGCTTACGGAACGGCCAATTATTATGTGCAAAAATTGTTTGCAACCAATTCCGGAACCGATCTGCTGTCGATTACCGGTAAAGCCAATAAACCTTTAATCGGGCAGGACGGACTTTATGCCAGCGCGGTGAAAGATGCCGAAAGCGGAGACCTTATTATAAAACTGGTAAACGTTAAAGCGGATGCAACAACGGTTAGTATCGAGGTGAAAGGTGAAAAGATCGAAAAAGAGGGTACTGCTCTGGTGTTGACCTCTGATAAAATGGACGCTGTAAACTCTTTTGAAACACCCATGCAGGTCAGTCCGAAGGAAATGGCTGTTTCCATTAAAAAGAATGCAGTAACGGCGGAATTGAAGCCACATTCTTTGACGGTATTGAAATTGAAAATTAAGTAGAGGAAGGAGCCGAAGAGTTGAAGGAGTTGGACTTGAATGTGTTTAGGTGTTCGTGTGTTGACGTGTTCGCGTATCGGGAAAGGGAGGGAATCGGCATTTTACTCGCGATACAGTCATAGCGTGACACGCTCTAATTTTTACTTTCTGATTTTTCAACGTTTTCACTATCCTTCTATCCTCATATCAAAGGCTCCAATAGACGAACCAGCGATTCCCGTATTTTATCCCGGGCCGGTCTTTTCCGGAAGACCTCCGGTTCGAGTTGCTGACAGTTAATGAGGTCATCCTGTAATTGTTGTTTGAGTTGCAGGCAGATCTGAGGATCGTAGATGAGGGCATTGATCTCAAAGTTGTGCTCGAAGCTTCGCTCATCCACATTCGCGGTACCGATGGAGGCAACCAGATCGTCGGCGATAATGATCTTGCTGTGGAGGAAACCGTCCATGTAAAAGAATACTTCCACGCCGGCCTCCATTAATTCTTCGAGATAGGCCCGTACGCTCCATTTTAAAATGATCGAATCGGAATTGTAAGGAAGAATAAGTCGGACTTCCACACCGCTGAGTGCGGCTGTTTTTAGCGCAAAGAGAATATTTTCCCCCGGAATGAAATAGGGCGTTGCCAGATAAATATAGCGTTCTGCCCCGGTGATCATAGCAAAATACTGCTGCTTGATATTGGCAAATATGTTGTTAGGTCCACCGGCGATGATCTGGGCATAAGTATCTCCTTTGGTACGGTTTCCGGGAAAGAGATCCTGTTTACGGATCAGGTATTCCCCTTTTACAAAATACCAATCGGTCAGAAAGGCGAATTGCAGACCACTCACTGCGGGGCCTTCAATGCGCAGATGTGTGTCGCGCCAATGCCCAAGCTCCGGATCGCCGTGTAGGTATTTATCCGAAATATTAATGCCGCCGGTGAAGCCAACCTTTCCATCTACCACTACGATCTTTCGGTGATTGCGATAATTGATCTTATTAAAAAATCGCCAAAGACTTAGTGGTACAAAAGGGAGAATGTCGATGCCGGAAGCCCGGAGTTTTTTGAGATAAGCCCGGCTGAGGAACCAACTACCGAACCCGTCGAATATCACCCGGACCGTAACGCCCTCTTTTTCCTTTTCGGCCAGCAGAGAGAACAGGCGCTCGGCCATTTCTCCTTCTTCAATGATGTAATATAGAATGTGGATAAATTCATGGGCTTCCCGGATCGCTTCCAGGATCGATTCGAAAG
This sequence comes from Lewinella sp., assembly GCA_020436695.1. GTDB lineage: Bacteria > Bacteroidota > Bacteroidia > Chitinophagales > Saprospiraceae > Flavilitoribacter. The sequence goes on from JAGQXH010000211.1 coordinate 6,749, forward strand.
TAGCCTTACCGTCCTGCAAAACGGCAACTTCATTGCCGGAAGTGAGCAGGGCATTTCCGCTGCGTGCCATTAGGCGGATCAGACGCCGGTTGGGGGCAAGCACCTCTTCCGCTTCCAGAGCAGTTTGTTCGGCGGCCAGATGTTGCTCTTGCACATACTGGTACAACTGTTCTACTTCCGGAGAATGCTTTACCTGGAAAAGCCTTCGTTTGCGCACCCGCTTACCGAACAGGAAGAAACTCCCGATGCCGATTATCGGCATCATGATGATGAACAACGTCCAGGCCAGTGTGCGCGCCGGGCTACCCCTTTCCAGCAATACCGTGAGCAATACTCTGGCGAGCACCACGATATAGAAAAGGATGAAGAAGATACTGACGATGTTCATTTCAATTGAGGCATACCCGACAGCAGCAGTGTACCGGCTAAAGTTGGCGTTGCCGATCTGTGCTGCTAACGAACGACCAAGATCGGAATATCCTCACAATAATCCACAAAATCTTCCGTGACACTGCCGTAAAGGAAGTGATGCATGGCAGAATGCCCCTGCGCTCCAATGATGACCAGGTCAGGCTCATCTTCCCGGGAGTATTCCCATAATTGCCGGTACACATTGCCGTAATCGTCATCCTGAATAATGAGTGGCGCTTCTTCCTCACTGATCTCATTTTCTTCGAGGATCTTATCGTAGGCTTTTCGGGCAGCCAATACCGCTTCAGCCCGGTAGGCTGCCGACTGGGTTAGCCCGTAATAATGATCGGCGGTCAGTGTGCGCACCAGATGTATGATCTCAATTTTCACCTCCGGGAATAGCTCCCTCACCGAAAGTGCTTGTAGCAGGGCGCGAACCGAGTTATCCGAGAAGTCCATTGGGACGAGCATGCGATTGATCTCCAGTTGATCGGTTTCAGGTATCATGAACAGGTGGCAGCCAATCTGCCGGGCTGCCCGCTTGGCCGTGATACCGCTACCGGCGCTTTTTTTCTTTTTCCCGAAGATCAGCAGATCGATATCTTTTACTTCGGCCCATTTGGCCAGTTGCTGATACGGCCGGCCCTCAATCACCTCCACGGCCAGTTTGTCCTGGTCTTTTTTCCGAAAGAACGTTAGTACTTTCTCTTCCAGTCTGGATTTTAACGCTTCGTCGAGAGGGCTATCGGTGGAAAATTGATTGTGAAAATCCAGGTCTTCATTTTTGGGTGAAATGAAGTCCGGGATAATATGTACAAAGTACAGTTTTTCCAGCTCGAACAGATCGTGTGCTAAACGGGTGAATTTCAGCAGTGTCTCATCCATTGGGCTGAGATCCAACGCGATCATGGCTCTTTTGATGGGTTTCATACCTCGGTGTTTTCCTCGTTTACGATGGCTTCCGAATGACCACCTTTTCTGTTTTGCTTATCGAGTGACCAGTGATCGGTGGCACTGGTCTGCATCCACAGGTGGCCGGATTTGCGAAATACCTGAACGTTCAGTCCGTAATCATCGTAGAATTTCTGCTCCAGTTCCCGCACTTCCATCTCGCCGTCGATGTGCAGATCACCTTCTTTATGAACAGAACGAACAGCGCCAATAGTCAATTGGATATCGAGGGTCTGATTGGCCGGAGAACCCTCGCCGGCTTCGTGGTGGCCGGGATAGAATTCAATTTTTAAAGATGGGAATTTTTCGCTGAACTCCCGTTGAATATCTATCAACTTCTTGTCAGCAGTAATTTTCATAGCTTTTCTTTCAAAAATAACAGGGTGACGGAAATCATCACATGATTTTTACTCTATGTGAAAGTGATGATTGTCATTCTGAACAGACGGCCATGTCACTGATGATGTCAATGAAGTCAGAGATCAGATGACGAGTTCAAAAGCCATCTCCTCTTTGAGATAGTATTCCAGGTTTTCCTGTACTACAATATCCAGCGGAAGATACTGCAAAGGGTCGATCTCTTTTTTGAAAATAAGATGATTGGCGATATTGGTCAGGCCGAGATAGCCCTGCTTGACCGGGTTTTGGTTGATAATGAAATCGATCTTATTTGATCGGAGGTATTGCACATTGGCATCGATGAGGTCATAACCGACAATCTTAACCTTACTGAGTTGTTGTTCGCTCAGGCATTCCACCACCCGATAAGCGCGGGAATTCGATACAAAAATACCGGATAGTTGCGGGTGGTCGGTAAACAGACCATCTAAAAGTGCCTGTAGACGTTCCTGGATATTGAAATCCTCAAAGTCACTCTTGACGATAGAGATGTGACGTTCTGATTTATCGTCCCAGTAATCCCGGAATCCTTTTTCCTTATCGATGAGGTGCTTGGCGTTAGTGGTACTTTGATCCAGGTTCAGCATTAGCACGGTTTCGCCCTGATTGACACCGAAATTGAGGAGCCGGGCGGCCAGTACACCACTCTGATAAGAATCCTGCCCAACGTAGCAAAGTGAATCGCTGTTCTCCACATTCGTGTTGATCATGACGTTCGGCGTGCCGGTGTCACGACATTTGTCCAGCAAAGTCTGTGATTCTTTCAAAAAGACGGGAGCAAACAGTACGGCATCGGGCGCCCGGGGAGCATCCCATATGCCGGCAGCCTTTTCGATAAAATCATCTACCCGGAGCGGATCAAAGAAAAACCAATCCAGCACCAGTCCATAATGTCGGGTTGCCAGGTGAGCCTTTTCAATACCCTGCCGGGGCAGCTCCCAGTATGGATCATTTTTGTAGTCAGGAAGTAAAACGACAATGCGGAATGTGCGGTTGTAGGCCAGTGTACTGGCCATGATATTGGGTTCGTAGCCCAATTCTTCCATTACCTCCTTGACACGTTGTCTTGTAACGGGCGACACATTCCCGCGATTGTGTATCACCCGGTCAACGGTTCCGGTGGAGACCCCCGCCTTGAGGGCTATATCCTTAATTCTGATGCGCTCCTTCATTGCGTGCGTTTATTCAATATCGGCTTCCTGAAAGGATAGGGCGAAAAAAGCTGATGAACTCTCCCGACAAGTTCTTAACTTGCCTTGATAATGTTCAAACAAAAAGATAAATTTTTTCTATTTTTTTAATAAATAGAGGAAAAAATAATACCGTGTGCGTGCACGGTAAACGTATTTTTGTTAATTTTGCAGCGTAAAATTACTAATGGTGGAACTTGCAATTGGTATAGATATCGGTGGAACGAGCACCAAAGTAGCCTTGATCAATGCTTCCGGCGAATTTTTGGCGAAGGGTAGTTTCCCATCTCATTCCGTCGGAGGGGCCGATGTATTCTTTCCCAACCTGCTCAAATCCATCCAATCTTTGCTTGAAGAAGTTGGTATCGCCTATCAACTGGTAGGGATCGGTATCGGAGCTCCGAGTTGTAACGAACAGGAAGGCACCATCGAGGGTGCGGCCAACCTTCCATTTCAGAAACCTTATCCAATTGTTCAGATGCTGGAGGATGCTTCCTCTGTGCCGGTGTGGCTCACCAAGGATGGAAATGCCGCGTTATTGGGAGAAAGGCGTTTCGGTATTGCCCGGAATATCGATAATTTCATTCTACTGACCCTGGGCACTGGTCTGGGATGTGCCATCATGATGAATGGACGTCTGATCAAGGGGAGTTCCGGCCTGGCGGGTGAGACCGGCCATATACGAGTAGCGAACAACAATCGGAAATGTGGATGCGGGAAGAGAGGTTGTCTGGAGACCTACGTATCTGCGGTGGGCCTCAAGCGGACGGTAATGGCCCTACTGGCAGAAGAGACAATGCCCTCTATACTGCGTGCTTATTCTTTTGAGCAACTGGATGCTCATCTGATCTATCTGGCGGCACAGGAAGGAGATGAGCTGGCCCGGCTGGCTTTCGAACTTACCGGAAATGTACTGGGCGAAAAACTGGCAGAGCTGGTTACGGTCTTCGAACCGGAGGCAATCGTACTGGCTGGCGGCATGGCCGAAGCGGGTTCACTGCTGACCCGGCCCGTGCAACAACGTATGGAGAGCGAGCTGCTCAGTTTCCATAAGAATAAGGTGCGGATTCTCACCACTGCGTTGGCAACCAATGACGCTGCATTGCTGGGAGCCGCTTCGCTGGTGTGGGATCAGCTTCGTTCGGTGCCAGTGAGTTAGGGAGGAGCTAAACGGATCATTGCGATACAAAAAACAACTACTCAGACTATTCAAAATAACCTGGCTAAATAAGCTAACCATGACCCAAAGAGCAATTTCTTCTACTGGTCCTATTCTGAAATATCAGTTTAAGAATTTCGAACGCATTCCTGTCAAAATATGGCAGGATTCCAAGGAGGCCTCTATTCATGTGGCCCAGTCGATCGCTTTGGCTATTCGTCAGAAGCAGCAGGAAAATGAACCGATCGTTTTGGGTTTGGCTACCGGTTCTTCTCCTATTAAAGTGTACCAGGAACTGGTAAGGCTGCATAAGGAGGAAGGACTCAGCTTCCAGAATGTGATCACTTTCAATCTGGATGAATACTACCCTTTGGCTCCGGAGGCACAGCAAAGTTATGTGCGCTTTATGAACGAACACCTCTTCGATCACGTCGACATTCCAAAGGCTAATGTCAATATTCCGGATGGTACAGTGCCGATCGAAGATGTAAAGAAATACTGTGAACAGTACGAAAAGAAGATCGATGACGCCGGTGGTATCGATATCCAACTCCTGGGTATTGGCCGCACTGGTCATATCGGCTTCAATGAGGCGGGGTCCTGGGAGAGTTCCACTACCCGGCTGGTGCGGCGG
>JAGQXH010000212.1 GCA_020436695.1 Lewinella sp.
TATACCCCAGCTCACGGTTCGCCCAGGGAATAAAAAACTTCATATTCGGCCAGTCGGTATGCCCACCGTCGTGTTGGCGCCAGGCCAGATCGCCATCCAGCATATCGGTGTTATAAGGAGGCATTTCTTCCTTCAGATAATCATTAGATACGCCAATGTCTTTTTTGCCTAGTAATTTATACACCGCTCCGGCCGCTACCGTCGCCATATAGCTGCCCTTCTGATCCAGCCAGTGCGCATCTCCCTTTTCCGGAATGCCGTAACTGATGAATACCGGACGTGGAGCACACAGCGCAATTAATTCATGTGAATCTACGGGCAGATCACAGCCTGTTTTGCTTCCAAAACTTGATTTGGCTGCACCGTATTTTAGATAATTACCGGCCATCCAATGACTCTCACCTACGCCAGTTAGATTTTCAACAGCCTCTCCATAAATGCGACGGTGCAGTGTGGCTCCTCCCTTCCCCGACGAACCAACTAAGGATGTAGCGAAGCGGGGTTCAAAGGCAAGGGTGACCAAGGCCGCCTTGCCATAACGAGATACACCTTCAATGCCTACTTTGGTAGCGTCTACCAATTTATCAGTCTCCAAATAATCCAGGCCGCGGGCGGCACCCCAGGCCCAGGCACGCAGTGAACCCCACTGATCGGGTTTACGTGCCTGCCCCTTATTCGTCAATCCGATGATACCACTAGTGAGGCCAGCTGAATTATCAGCCTGAATGCTCGACGGTTCTATAGTCGCGTATCCCCAGCCGGCTGCCAGCAACTGTTCAGTAGATGGGAGATCTCCTTCGGGCAGAGGAGCGAAAAAATTAGGGCCAGGTAATCTGGTAACCGGTTCGTAAGCCGGGTATTTATCAAAGATTGCTTTCATTTTAGGATCGTGCTGGATCATCATCTCCTTAAAAGAGGCATTTAGCCTGGACATGTCCTCCTGTGACGGTTGAGCAGGGGCAGGAAATGACGGACGACCGAACATCATCAATACCGGAACAGGACCTTCTACATTGGTCGGTACTACCAACATCATATTGATGTTCACTTCGATCTCCGGATAGGAACTGTTGTCTACATGTCCCACCAGCTTTTTGGCAACTACCGGAATGCGGCGCACCCATTCCTGGTCTTCTATTTCAACGCTCCAGCTTACTGCCGGGATATTGTCGGGTAGTCGGCCATAAACTTCTCTCTCAAAATCCTCCAGAATCTCCGGGCGACGCACCTCCCACCAGGTTTTGGCATTTGTCACTTTTTTGCCGGCCTTAGTGGTGAGAATATCGGGTAATTCCGGACATGGGTTAGCCTTTGATTCATCATAATTAGGTGGTGTAGTCGTAGGTGGATTGGGATTGCGGCCGGGTCTCAGTTCCGTTATGCCCAATTGCTCCATCATATTGGCGTGATTTTCCCGGCTCAGCCGGTTGATACTGTCCCGCTCGGCCTGGGATAAGAAAAATTGCGCCTGAAGGGAAGTGCATGTAAATACACAAAGCACTAACAGGAAAAGTGATTTCTTCATGTTGGTTGGTTTTTCGTTTTAATGTCGTGGAAAATATGCCACTTGTGCTCCAAATTACAAAAAACTACGGGTTACCAATTGGTCATTTCCCAACCGGCAACCCGCAGCCTATTTGCATTGTTCACCTGATCCCCTACGGACAAACAAATTCGGGGATCTCGTACAAGATTATATTATCAATGAAAAAAGTCTGCGCGGATGCTCCCATATCGAGTACAATGTGGTGGCCATCCGGAATGTCTTTGCCTACGGTGAATTCCCAGGTGTACTCTGCCCATTCTGTAGTGAGCATGGCGTCGTCTCCGTAGAAGTAATCGTCGCCGTTGCTGTTGTTCCAGCGGGAAGCGGAAATACGCATTACTGCACCGTCACCGATTGCTTTGGCCATCAGCTTCACGCCGTAGCGCTGACCGAAGACGAGCGGTACGGCATCGGCGGCCATCTGGGTTTCCCAGGGGTTGTTACCCGCACCGGTCACTTTCAGGGCATTAGTCCCGTCGGCGGCATCTTCCGTGGTCGGTTCGATCGAACCGTTCAATACCGCCCAGGATTCCAGACCATCTTCGAAGCTGCCGTTAGCCAACAGATTTACAGGAGGAACGTCCACATATTCCGTCAGACTGACATCATCCAGATAAAATACCTTATTTGCGGCTCCCATATCCAGTACCAGATGGTGGCCGTCGGGAATATCCTTACCCACGGTAAACACCCAGGTATATTCGGCCCAGTCAGTAGTCAGACTGACATCCGCGCCGTAGAAATAATCGTCGCCGTTGCCGCCGTTGTAGCGCGAAGCGGATATGCGCATTGCCGCGCCGTCTTCGGCCGCTTTGGCCCACAATTTGACTTCATATTGTTGCCCTAATACCAAAGGCACCACATCGGCGGCCATCTGGGTATCCCAGGGGTTGTTACCCGCACCGGTTATTTTCAGGGCCTGGTTGCCGCAATGTATTTCTTCGGTGGTAACTTCGATCGAACCATTCAGCACAGCCCAATTGTCCAGGCCGTTCTCAAATCCGTTGTTGGCCAAAAGATTCTGTGGGATAGGAGGACCGGCCGCACCAGTCTCGATTAGGGTGACATTATCGATCAGGAAGGGAACATTGGTCATGCCCATGTCGAGAATGAAGCGATGTGTTTCCAGGTCCTTACCTACGGTGAACGTCCAGGAAAGCTGGGTCCATTCGGTAGGAATATCTACGGTTTCTCCGTAAAAATAATCGGCGCCGTTGCCGTCGTACTGAGAGGCCGAAACGCGCATCTGAGCACCGGCTGCTTCGGCTTTCGCCCAAAGAACCGCCGTGTATTCCGAACCGAAATTCAATTCCATCGGAGCGCTGGCAAGTTGGGTGTTCCAGGGATTGGCCGCAGCGCCTACAACCCGCATGGAGCGACCGAAGTAGGCATCGCCCCCCGTTACTTCCGTCATTTGATCCCCACCGTTGAATTTGTCCCAGCTGTCAAAATCATCACCACTACCCAGTTCAAAATCACTGTTGGCGATCTTGTTGTTTCCCACGTAGAAGATGGAAGTAGATACAGCGGATGCCTCCTGGGTCGCCACTTCAATCTCTGTCGTCGAGTTCAGGGGAAGCCCGTCCGGCACAGTGATCACCAGCCGGGAACTGGTGGCGGAAACGGTATTGGCGGCCACTCCGCCGACAGTTACTGAGGTGAGAATGTCCAGATTCACACCCGCGATGGTTACTTCTTCGCCGGGAGCAGCACCACTCGGAGAGATCGCATAAATTTCCGGTACCGGCCGCAGCAGTACTTCAAAATTATCGCTGGTTACGCGGTAATTATTGGCCATTGCCAGTGTGATGGTGCTTTGGCCGACTGCTGCTGTTCTGGGAACAATAAAGGTAATGGAAGACTCACTCATGCTTTGGATGTCATTGGCGTGTTTATCACCCACAAATACGGCATCTACCGTATTTAAGTTTTCTCCTTGAATAGTTATAGCATCACCACCGTAGGCTGACCCGGGCGTGATACTGGAAATGGTTACGGTCGGTCCGATCTCCAACTCATCGTTGCAGCCGGTCAGGAACAGCAAAGGAGTTATAGCGAACAGACCAAGTATATATAATATCCTGTTTTTCATAATGCTTAATAATTCTGCTTTTATAGATTTAGCTATCAGTTGTGATTTATTGAGATATTTGGACATTTGGACATTGGGATGATTGGCTCTACGTCAGAATGTTGCGCCGTTTCATCGTCACTGGTTCCAAACGTCCAATCATCCCTGGCTCCCAAAGTCTCTTCATCCGAACACTGACAACTCCCAATTATTAATAGCCCGGATTTTGTTCTACACCCGCCAGATCAATAAAAGGCTGTGGGATAGGCCAGCGTACCTGGTAGTCCTGGATATTGGGCCCGCCGTTCGGATTGTGCAGGCGAACGCGCTCCACCAGCAGCCCCAGGCGCTTGAGGGTATACCAGCGGTGACCTTCGTGGCCCAGTTCACGGGCATTCTCCTCCAGAATGGTTTCCTCGTCCAGGGTGGTAAAACGGTGATTGGTGTCACCGAAGGCCCGGTCGCGGATGGTATTGATCAGTTCCAGCGCTCTGGCCGTGTTGCCGTTTCGAAAATGAGCTTCAGCTCCCAGGATGAATGCCTGGGCGTAGCGGTAGACGATTACATTCCGGAAGCCCTCTGCATCGGCATCGGTACGGCCGTAAGTGCCGTCTTCCCAGTTTTTGGTGCAGGTGGGTTCGGTGTAACGTGCCTCGCGTTCCCGGCCGTCGGCCCAGGCAAGGACGTATTCCTTGGTGGCCACATCGCCGTTCTTCAGGTCCCAACCTTCCATGACGTTCGCTTCATCGTCAATAGTCCACTCCAGTTTATGCCAGGCTCGCAAACGGCCGTCATCCTCGTCGAACAGCGTCCAGTAATAAGGGGAGGGAGAAAGTCTGGACCAGGGGCGGGCCCCCTGCTCCAGCGTGCGGGCGATACCAGGCACACGGTCGTACAGCGGTACGTACATTTGTACGGTACGCTGCGGCCGGGCCTGGATCGCCGGATCGAACACCCAGGAGAAAATGAGCTCATTGTTGCTCTCTTCTCCTTCTTTGCCGCCATCCAAACCGAAGATGTGGTCGAGTGGCTGCAATTCGTAGGAACCGTCACTGATGATGGCCTCAGCCGCCTGCGCGGCTTCCGCCCAATTGCCCAGATCCAGATTAGTTTCCAGTAGCAGGATGTTGGCCAGACCCTGAGAAGGAGCTCCCACACCGGCCGCTTCTGATCGTTTCGGCAGCAAAGTGACGGCTTCATTCAGATCGGACAGGATCAGATCATAGATCTCCGACGTAGCGGCCAGGGGCGCCTCCCGTACGGGCGAGGAACCTTCCGGTAAAGGCACGGCCAGCGGGATGTTTTCCCATCTTCTTACCAGCTCCAGATACACATAAGCCCGTAGCGCTTTGGCTTCTCCCCGGAAACGCAATATGGCAGCTTCCTCGGAAGCATCTCTTGTTGGGAATTCTTCTGAGGCCTGGATGACGAGATTACAGTTGGCAATAGCCCGGTAATAACCGTTCCAGATATCGTTCAAAGGGCCGCTGTTGGCAGACAGGCCATTGTCGTACTGGTTCATGCCGCGCATGCCGCCGGTATTGACATCTACCATATGGGTGCCGTCAGCTACCAGATCCGTACCACATTGCTTGTAGCAGGAGATCTCATTGTTCTCGTGTACTGATCGGGCGATCTCATACACCTGAAATAATACGGCTTCCACACCTCCCAGGGTATTCAATACCTGGCTGGCCGGAATAACGTCCTTCTCCTCGCGGTCGATAATATAGTCACAACCTGCAGACAGGAGAAGTACCGTGATCATTGAAAATATTACTTTATAGTTCTTCATCTTGTTGTCCTTTTATCGGGTGGTTAAAATGTGATCTTGGTCCCGAAGATCCAGGTCCGGGTGATGGGGTAGGATCCTACACCGGATTCCGGTGAGAAGGCCAGATCGTAGTCGGTCCAGTATTTCAGATTATTGCCCCTCACATATACGGAGACATCACTGATGGGCAATTTAGCCAGCAAACCCGAAGGCAGACGATACCCCAAAGACACGTTCCGAAGTGCTACGAATGAAGCATCCTGCACCTTGATGGCATTGGTGTAGAGACCGCCGGACATTGGTCCACCCGCACCAATGCGTGGGAATTCCGTGCTTGGGTTATCCGGTGTCCAATAATTGATGGCCAGCATATTTCCCCGGCCGGTATAGCCGCCGATGAAATTGTTGACGCTGGCAACCCCCTGTACGGCTTCGATGAGTACGGACAGTTCCAGCCCTTTATAACTGAAAATGTTATTGATGCCGCCATACCAGGAAGGCGTGGGGTTGCCGAGGAAGGTACGGTCGTCCGGGGTGATGATGCCGTCGCCGTCCACATCACGGATCTTGGGATCACCGGGTACGAAATTGCCGAAACTGGAAGCTGCATCTTCCTCGCCCAGTTGCCACACACCGATCACATCATAGTCATAGAGCTCGCGGATATCCTCCCCGATGAACCAACCGTTGGCCGGATTATTGATCGGATTGCCTTCGGCGTCTACTTCGGCACTACTCAACCGGACGATCTCATTGACATCCTTGGCCCAGTTGGCACTGATATCCCAGTTGAAGCCTTGGGTGCGTACCAGGTTGGCCCGCAGGCCGATGTCGATGCCTCTACTCCGGGTTTCCCCCACATTGGAAGGATACTGCGTGAAACCATTGTTGACCACGCCGATGATACTTTCAAACAGGAGCAGATCGGTGGTATTGGTCTGATATAAATCGATGGTGGCATTAAGGCGGCTGTCGAACAGGCCGAGATCCAATCCCACATTGACCTGCTTGCTGGATTCCCACTTCAGATCCGGGTTGGAAGCGTTGGTGGCCAGGCCGAAACCGTTAAACAGAATGGGTTCACCCGTATCCGGGTCGGTGCCTGCGTTTACCTGCACGTTGTTGGTACCCGCCCGGTAGTAGTAGGTCGGGAATCGGTCGTTACCCAGTTCACCGTAGCTCAGGCGCAGTTTCAGGAAGTTGAAGTTACCGCTGCGGTTGAAGAAACTTTCATTGTGGATATTCCAGGCTACGGAAGCGGAAGGGAAGTTACCCCAGCGATTATTCGGACCGAAACGGGAAGAACCGTCTCGACGCATGGTCAGGGTAACACTATAACGGTCACCGTAAGTATAGCCCAGTCGGCCTACGAGGTATACCCGACCCCAGTCGTCGCGCGACCAGTCGTAACGGATGTTCTCGTCTACTGCGTAACCGATTGCGTTATAACCCAAAAGGTCAGTGGGGAGCTTCTCGGCAATGGTATTGGATTGCTGATAATCGAATTCCTGGAAACCGTACACGGCCGTAGCGTTGATCTGATGCTCGCCAAACTGCTTGTCAAAACTCAGGATATTGTCCACGAGATAGGTAATGCCTTTACTTTCCTGGATCTGAGCCTGGCTGGGATCACCGTCGTTATAATTGGAAGACCAGAACCGGCCGTAGAATTCTTCCCGGTCCTCTGCGTAGGTATTCAGAGTATAACTCAAGCCGTCCAGGATCTTTACCTTAATGTAAGGATTGATGTACGAGCGGGTCACATTGCGATCCAGAATGGATTCGTTATAGCGATGCAGCGGGTTGATCTGGAAACGGTCATCCCGAATAAACTTCGTATAGGTGCCATCCGAATTGTACACATCACCCAGCGGGGTATTGGTACTGATGGGGAAGAAGGGCGCAAAACCGCCCTGATTGAATTCCGTGATCGCATTGGCCGTTTCATCGGCAAAACTTTTGGAAAGCTGGACTCTGGCCCCGATGCTCAACCAATCCGTGGCACTGAAGTCACCGTTAAAACGGACGGAATAGCGATTGTAGTCCGAGTGCGTAATGATGCCCGCTTCGGAATACAGGTCGCCATTGAGATAATACCGGAGTTTATCGTTCCCTCCGGAAGCAGACAGGCCGATCCGGTTTTGCATGCCGGTGCGCAGCAGCAGGTCCTGCCAGTCTACATCCTTACCGGCAATATAGTTGGCTACCTCGCTGGGGTCCACCAGACTGTTGATACTGGGATCCGTTACCCCAACGGCCTTTTCCGAGTCGATTCGGTACTGGATGTACTGCCCGCCGTTCATCATGGGGATCTTATTGGCGATATCTACAAAGCCGGTGGAGGCACTCACACTGATCTTGGACTGGCCGGCTATCCCGCTTTTGGTGGTAATCAGCACGGCTCCGTTGGCCCCACTCGATCCGTAAATGGAGGCTGCAGCTGCATCCTTTAGGATATTGATGCTGGCAATGTCATCGGGATTGAGTTCGGCCAGATTGCCGCCTACTATGGGTACGCCGTCAATCACGATGATCGGGGTGTTGGTAGCATCAATGTCACCGGCGGCCGCCCCCAGGGAGTTGGTGCCTCGGATCTTGAAGGTAATGCCCGATCCCGGCTGACCGCTACCTCGGGTAACCCGCAAACCCGGTACCTGGGCGCGCAAGCCTTCCACTACGTTAGGAACGGGTACTTTTTCTAGTTCGTCGACGTCTACCGTCACAATGGAACCGGTAACGTTGGCCCGCTCCATGGTACCGTAGCCCACTACCACTACTTCATCCAGCACCAGACTGGAGTTTAACTCAACATCGATGGAGGTGCGTGCGCCTACCGCAATCTCCTGTGGTTCATATCCTACATAGCTGAACAACAGTATCGCATCAGTAGGAACTTCGATGGAATAGGAACCGTCGATCTCAGTGATCGTACCATTAGTGGTGCCTTTTACCAGTACGGTGGCCCCGATCAGGGGATCTCCGTCGGCCGATACGGTGCCTCGCACCGTTATGTTCTGGGCCGACAGCCATTGGCATAGGCATAATGCCAAAACAGTAAGTGCCGTACGGTATTTGCACGGTACCGACGGCCTTGAGGTGATTAAAAGCTCATTCTTCATAAACTATTGGTTTTTCGAAACGAAAAATTTGTTGTGAGGCGCTGTAAGAAGGAGTTCAAACAGCCGTGTAATTACAAATGTAGCAATGTTCTATTATTTTGCGCAATCGATTGAGTTTTTTTCTGATAGAGTTTTTGCAAAATTTTATATTGAGATTGGTGTTTTTTTAGGTATTAAGTATTTTTTTGTAAAAAATATATCTGGAATAGGGGCATTAATGAGTTAGAAGCGTAATATCTAGGGAATTTGTGCCTTCTCATAAAGCTGTTTAGCTGATTTTGAGGAAATCGATTGCATAAATAAGAGAATGACTTCCAGTGACGTATCTCACTAATGAATAGAGGCAGAGTGATTATCTTTATCCGATACACCTCAAAACAATCAATACTATGGACAGGTACATATCATATAGATTATTAACAATATGCTTTTTTGTCGCTATTAGCGGCACACTCCATGCTCAGGACGAACCGGTAATTCTGGAGATAGAGGATGGGGCGGTTGTTGGAGCCGATTTCAGTAAGGAATCAGACGGCAACATACAGTATGTTACGATCACTACTAACAGTACTGCGGGTAATCCGGAAAGTGCGGATCGGGTCATCAGTCTGGAAGTAACTTTTCCGGCAGCGCAAACCTATGATCTTTACGTACGATATCGGATCGGAGCCAACGGAGCAAATGACGACAGCTTTTTCTACGGCAGCGGTTTCGGTACCAAGAACCCTACTTCAGATGCTGACTGGATCCGGGCCAATAATATCTATGCGCTGGGGTATACTGAAAGCTATGCTGTAGTGGATGGGAATGGAAATGGCGGATACAATGTCTGGAAATGGATCAATCTTTCCGAATACACCGGAGATGAACCTCCGCTGACATTTGAAGTAAGTGCAGATGCCCTGACCCGGACCTTTCAGATCGGTGCCCGCGAAGATGGTCTGGATATCGATAAGATCGCTTTCGCCCGCGCTGATTACTATTATACCGTAGCCAATCTGGACGAAGGAACTGCCGGTTCTTCCGACCCGAAGACGGGCGGGCCGGGAACTTTGCCGATTGCAGCCGGCAAGCCCAAATTTCTGGGTTGTATTTACAGTACTTCTCAGGAACTCTATTTTGCTAATTACTGGAATCAGGTGACGCCGGAAAACGGAGGAAAGTGGGGGACGGCAGAGCCAACCCGGGATAAAATGGTGTGGACGCAGACCGATGCCGCCCATGCACTAGCCAGAGACAATGGTTTCCCGTTTAAGTGGCACGTCCTGGTGTGGGGCAACCAACAGCCTTCCTGGATAGAAAATCTACCGGTTGCAGAGCAACTCGCAGAGATTAAGGAATGGTTTCAGGCTGTAGCTGACCGCTACCCCGATATTGATTTCATTGAGGTCGTGAACGAGCCGCTCCACGATCCACCCAATCAGGCCGGTAACGGTGGTGGTAATTATATCAATGCATTAGGCGGCAATGGTGCTACCGGCTGGGACTGGGTGCTGGAGGCCTTCCGGCTGGCCCGGCAGTATTTCCCGGATTCCAAACTGATGATCAACGACTATAACATCATCAACAACAATACCAGTACTACTGACTATCTGAAGATTATCAAACTGTTACAGGCTGAGGGGCTGATCGATCAGATCGGTGTTCAGGCGCACGCCTTTTCTACCCGGAATACGAGTGAAAGCACCATAAAGGGCAATCTGGACCGCCTGGCGGCCACCGGTCTGCCGCTCTATGTTACGGAACTGGATATAGACGGCTCGACGGATCAGGTGCAGCTCGATGAATATCAGCGTATCTTTCCGGTACTCTGGGAGCACCCGGCCGTGCAGGGTATTACGCTTTGGGGGTATCGCCCGGGCATGTGGCGCACTCCCTACGGGGCTTACCTCATCGAGAACGACGGCAGTACGGAGCGACCAGCGCTGATCTGGTTGCGTGGGTATGTGGATGGTACGACGGGGGAGACTCTCCACCCGTCTGATTCTGCAGACCACATTTCCATCTATCCCAATCCACTGGGAGCCGGGCCGCTGATGATAACGGGCATTGACGGGATCGATCGGATTGAGCTATTCGATCTGGCAGGACGCCGACTACAATATTTTCGGGTAGATGGTGACCGGATTGCGCTCGAGCCTTCATTATCTCCAGGATTATATCTCCTAAAACTGTCGAACGGGCAACAGATATATTCAAAGAAACTGATCGTAAAATAGATCTGAGTTTTTCGTGATTGTCATTACAGGCTGTCTCATTAATCCGGAGACAGCCTTTATTTGTATATGATATTGTTGAAGGAATGAATGATGGCCTAAGTTTTCTTGGGTAAAAGATCATATCTCGCTATAGGCCTGGCTAAGAGTATTTTGTAGAGAATTAATAAAAAATCTTAGTAAATTTGTTCAATAAAGTCATTGATAAGGAAGCGGTTTGAACTTTTCTAATGATCTGTTCATCAGGTCTTTTTGCCATTTGAATTGCTGCGCTTCTCCCATCCATAGTTTCTGAGTACATCATTGGAACACGTCATAGCCGGTACGGCAAAATTTAGATCGCTTCAAGGAATAATTTAAATGGAAATAGAAGCTTACATTGTTAAAATGCGACGGTTGATTGCAGGTCATCAACTTGAAAAGGCTATTGAAGAGTTAAAAAAGGTTCTGAATGGAAATGATCTGTACAACGATATTTTACAAATTTCTTCCAGATATCATGCTTTAGAAAAGAATAAGCGTGGCGGATTGCGTCTAGATGAAAAAATTGATATTGAAAGAAATAAAATCAGTGATTCCTTATTATCTCTGGTTAGTGAATTAGAGTCGTCCGTTAAGAACGGATTAGATGAAAATATTAAAAGTCAACTCGAAGA
>JAGQXH010000213.1 GCA_020436695.1 Lewinella sp.
GGTCGTTTGTCACCGAATTTGTCAATCCTGATATCCGAGGGCATCACATCCTGCCTGATACTGATCGTGCCGACCGGATGTACTACCAAGGAGTCGGTTGTCTGGGGTTCCTCTCCGTCCGGCAGTTCTTCCTCCATCTTGCGCGTAGCCACCAATAAGTTCACTCTTTGGTTTACCTGTGCTTGCCAGGCATTGATATCTTCCAGGGCTTCCAGCAAGATGGGTAATATTTCTACCGAAGGTACTTCGGGTACAGCGGATTTCCCTTTGGTAAAACTAAAGCTGAAACTAACATCCCAGAGCCAGAGGTCTAGCGTAACGGTAAGGGCAAAATGCAGCGGGTAAGGGCCCATCACTTCTCCATCGAGCCTGACCCCGAAAAATTTGACGTCAAAGGCATATACGGTCATCCAGCCCCAGACGTGTACCCGAAATGTCAGGGGGCTGAACTTAATGAGGGCATCAAAACCCAGGCCTCCGTCCACGCCAAAGCCCCAGCCCTCGTATTTGGCAACTGCCTCCGCTCCGAATTGTACGGTATTGGAAGTTAGTGCAAAGTAAAACTCCGCTTTGACCACCGGATTGTCGTCGAGGATAGTCAGGCTGATCCGCTCCAATTTTCCGTTGAGGTCAAGCCCCTCTGGTGGGGTATAATCGGGATGAAAACCACCAATACAGATGGCGAAGTAGGGATCATTGCCGCCGCGCAACCGGATGGCGACATCCCCCCGCAAAGCAAGCCCCAGTAATTCCGACTGGTACAGGCTGGCGTCGAAAGCAAACAGGGACCTGGCCGGATCGTAGGTAGCGGCAAAATTGACCTGAAGCTTCAATAAGGTCAGCTTCACGGCCTCCTGATCTCCCTCTTCTGCAGCTTTGGTACGGGTGATCTCGGCTTTTGCCGTGCCCACCAGGACGATCCGCCAGCCCGGCACCTGGAACATCAGGCCGGCCTTAATATCGATTAGGGGCGGCGTGCCCCAGCCCAGTCTGAGCATGATCCCGAAGCTGTAATAATCTTCGGCAAGCGGAAAGATGTTGTTGAGGCTGGTAATGATCGTCTGGATATTGCTGACGGGGTCCTGGGGGAACAGAACAGTATCAAAATCATTGGTTTTGACCATGCCCCGAATGGCTTCCAGGTCGAGCTGGCGATGCAAGGCGATCACCCCACCTACGCCGCTCAGGGTAAAACCGAAGCCCAGTTGCACGGGGTCGAACTCCACGGCGATCATCAGCAGGAAGGAATAGCCTTCCCGACCGTCAGGTAGGCGAGTCGTGATGATGCCGACGGCCTTGACTGAGATCTCGTCCATGATGGTCAGTTCTGCGGAGCCGATGTATTCGGCCCGCTCGGGACGGAATTCGAGGTAGCCGCCTCCTTTGACGAGTTCGGTGTTGACGACGAAGCCGAGGCCAGTGGGGGGCTTGTAATCTATATCGAGATCAACTAACCCCAAATTCCCAAACCCTTCCTCTGGGAAACTAATTTTGGTATAAAGACCAAGTTGATTGATATTGGCGGTGATAGGGCCTATGATTGCACCGACATTTGCACTAATCGAATATTCTAGAAACCCATGATCGAATACAAGGTTACAGGCTATCCGTTTTACGGAAAGAGGACCAAAAGATAAGTTTTTAAAAATTTGATATTCAAAACCTATATCAGAACCTAAGTGAAAGCCATATGCTTTGGAATAGCCAAATAAGAGATCGAATTCAGCATTTAATCCCTCCTTGGGTAAGATCTTTGCAATAAAGCCGTCTGAATTATCTTTGGTTAGGACAAATCGATTAGCAGGAAGTTCAAGTTTGACCTCGTAATCAAAGGAATTATACTGTGCCGAGAAGCCACCGCTAATTGCGATATTTTGTGATGCGAGGTGAGTGCCGGTACTGTTTCCTATGATGAATACTGGTTGCTCTTCCACTGCTTTTCGGAGCACAAAAGTGGTATTAATTCCTGCTTCTTCAACTTCCTCATGGAAGGTCAGCCCTTCATTGCTGACTTGGAAACTTACTGGGCTTCCTGAAAAGTTAAGATTCAGATTCCAATCGCCAAATGACTGAAGAAAATTTAGCTCCCCAAACGGCTGTGCAAAAACACCAGGCCCCCCATTAGGTTTAGGCAATAAGCCTATACTTAATCCATATTCTATCCAGTCTCCAATTTCAGAAAAGAAAAATTCTCTATTTATTGTCATTACTCCCTCAGTGATTTCAAAAACTTTGGGATCAATGTTTTCAATTTCTTCAAGATGTTGTTGTATGCCAACCGTTACTGTAAATCCAATTGACTGAAGAAGGGGCGCTAGTGCGGTAAAAAACTTTATGGCTGCTTTATTGGTTGTATCAAGATCTGGAAAACCATTTGCCCAATAAGCATCTGCAATGGTTCTTTTAGGTTCAGATAGAGCATTTGCGATTTGATCAAACCTGAAAATGGGGACTTTGTTTTTGATTCTTACTATTTCATCATTTTCGTTTTTTATGAATAAAAGCGGCCTCTGTTCTATTATTGTCAGCAATTTAAGTAAATAAAGAAGATTACTTGATTTGTCACTTATGTAGCGAATTGTCAACCAATTAAGTAAATCTTCGAGCATTTCCAAAACTACATTGTCGGAACTACTAATTGAGACTGAATTATTATACAAAGTTTCAAAAGCATGAATAAAAAGCTCAATTTTTCTAAGTGCATCTTTGAAACCATTAAAAGAATTGATCCTGGTTTTGAAAAGATCTGTTAAAATATCTAGGCTTTCTGTTAATTGGCGAATACAGCTTTCCAATTCGTCTAGCTTATTTGCTACTGTCATATTCCAGCCGAGCTCATCCAATAGATCATTTATTTTCCTTGGATCTTCTCTTACTACAATTAGCGGAAAGACAAAGTCTAAAAATTCAATACATAACGCTGTTGTGAATCCCTCTTTTGACATGGTAAATTCTAATTATAGAACAAAAATTTTTCATGCTTCGTAAAGGGTAGAATAATCCCTTCTGCTTCAGAAATTTGGGACTTATCGCTCTTACCTCCAGACCACCATAAATTATGCACTATGAGATGGTAGCTAAGGTTTGGCAAATCCTCAAATGACACTTCACCAATATTGTCTTTACCCACAATAAGGTCATGTCCATCATGTAATTTTTTTTTTAATTTTAAAGCTTCATACTGTTTATTGCCTATTAATTCATTGGGCAGTATAGTAATTCTATTCTTTCTACTATCTTTTCCATAGTTATAAGTGAATTTTATATCGTGTATCCTTTGATTCGGGTAAATCAGTTTTGGAGCAAAAAGCCCATATTGGTTGTAAGCCACTCTTGTGGTATCTTTAGAAGAATTTTTCAGTGCACTTGATGTTAAATTAATGAATTGAGGAACTGAATTTCCGGACCAAACTGCAACCGAAGGCGTATTCGGAGTCACCCTGACGGTAAATCCATAATGAACGTCACCAGACAAAATCAATATTTTATTATAAGCAGATAATTTTTTGATAAATAGCTCACATGCCTCAGGAAATACGACCCAAGCTTCTTGTTCTGCATCATACATTCCGGGATAAATTTGGCTGATAAGATTTGGATAAGTACCAGTGTGGCTAACTCTCCTCATGTTAAGCTCCATTTGAATATTGCCATAGAGAGGAGTAGGTGAAACTACTAATAAAAACTTCTGATTTGATTTTTGAGGATTTAATGATTTTGGTTTAGTACCGGTATTATCGAGCACCAACTGCTCATTCATCATTTCTGAGCTTATTAAGGCCGGATATCCTTCTTTACTGTCTTCAACGAGATAAAGCTGCATTGGCCCCAAATCGGATATATCTTTAATTCTATAACCTAGCGATTTTAAGGCCATTTTGTCAGACATTGGACTTATTCTGCAATCAGAATATCCTTCTTTGTGATACCCTCTTAGCGTCCTACAATCCAAAAATACCAGCCTGAATACATCAAAATCTATATGAAAGTGCCATTTAATTTTGCCTGGTTTGAGGATAAACCTTTCCCCTATATTTGAATCGGAAGTTCTTTTTTCTAATTTTGGTAGAATCAATTCTCCAATTAAATCATCATATGGCAAATGGATGAAATTACTACCAAGTCCAATTAAATTTGTAAATAATGCGCCCCCTTGTGTGCCCGGAACAAATCTATTCGGAGTATTCCCCCAAGCCTGGAAAACAGCATAGGCTGCTAGGCCATTCTGAATAATTCTCCTGCTGAGGGAATCTTTTTTCAAAGCCTTCTCTGACCATCTAGCTGTTAGAAACCAATCATCAGTAATTTCATGATCATCAAATATCATATAAGTAGCGATATTGGCTAATGCTCTTCTAATAAAGGGTAAACTTTTATGAAAAATCTTTAGGCCCCTTGTTTCTTTGGTCAGTGAACTATCAGAGCTATCCTTCAAAAAATTGGAATCCCATAGTGTATCTGACCAAACTAGCAAATACATCATGTAGAATTCTGCTAAGAATACCAGGTGGTTCTCAGCACTAGTGGTTAGATCGTCCGTAGCAACTCCAAGTTGGCCAGTTTTTGCTACTAAATTTTTTCGCTTTCCCTTGCCAGCATTTAAAGACGGGGTAACATATTCCCCAAGAGTATTTGTCTTGTATGTCGCTTTCATGCCATTTGGAAGCTTCTCCTCCCATCCTATAATTGCTTGACTTGCATCGATGATTACCTTAAGCATCAAGTCGGCTACATCGTCTGCATAAATCTGATCTCCCGTTAAGCACAATATTTGTGGTCGTTTTTGAATATCTTGAGCCCAAAGCTCTAACATGTTATCCAGCCCCCTAAAGGCATCTGTTCTGCCACCGTGTGGTTTTCGACAGGAGCCATGTACAATTTTCAGGAAGTCAATATTTTTTGATGGCAAACAAAAAGTGGGGAGTTTAAAACCGCCGTAAGTAAGTTTATCTTTTAGATAATCTACTTGCCCCTCTTCTCCCTCTTGAGGTAATCCTCCTAAAAAAATTTCCCGGGTGTTTAAATTCCTATCTGGTGAGCCATCATTTGTTTGAAAATAAATATCATAAGCATAAATTTTATCTGGAAGAAATGGATTTGAATCATTTACTGGTTTGGCCGTTATAACCGCTACATGCAGATGTTTTCCAAATTCCAAAGTTTTCTGCCTTATACTATTTGTCCCTACCACGTTCTGTAAAATGGTAGTTCCACTCGTATCATAAATATTTAAGGTGAGTTCGCAAGATTCTTTACAAGCAACCCATACAGAAACTTCATCCTCTACTGTTTTACGGACTATTGGGCCACAAATAAGAATTGGCAATTGCCAGATTCTATTTTGTAATGAATTAAAAGCCATTGTTCTTATTTAAATTCTAGAAATATTACTTAACTAAAGCTTTCCTTCGTCTTTAATTTTCACTTCGTATCGCTTCAATTGAGAACTCTAAATATACCTGTACCCCTCTCTCCCTTCTTGCACCCATCAACCAAACCCTTGCACCTATATTGCATCTATAGCCACCTGCCCCTTTGTCAACCAAAAAAAATCTCCTATTTTCCAGAGGTAAACAGCGGACACCCATTCAATATGCAAAAAACATCTACACTTGGCGCAAAGCGATTTGGGCTTGCTGATCGACTTGGGGAGCGTCAATATCCCAACCACTTAGGTCAGTATATACTCCCACTAGCTTTTGCCCTGTTTTTCTGTTGGACCTTCTCTGCCCCGGCCCAGGATTTTCAGGTCCGTCACTTCACCCAAAAAGACGGACTGGCCGGCCCTCGCATAAATACCCTACTACAGGATCGCCGAGGATTTCTATGGCTGGGTACCGGTAACGGGCTGCAATGCTACGACGGCTACAGTTTCCGTACTTATCAGCACAAGCCGGGCTCCGACCGGAGTCTGCGCGACAACTATATTCGCACGATTTATGAAGACAAAGCTGGAGACTTGTGGGTAGGCACCGACAGCGGTCTGCATGCCTTTGACTGGGCCCGGGAAAGCTTCACCTTCATTCCCTATTCCGAATCGACCGGAGAACTACCCGATTATTCAATAACGGCTATTTGCGAAGACGGACAGGGCAATTTGTGGCTGGGCACTTACAGTGGCCTGTTCCGCCTGGATAGGGAGAATAAACAAGTATTACCGGTGCTGGACGAAGCCGGACAGAACTGCCCTGCCATCCTGTCAGAAGAATGTATCTTGGAAGACCCCGGAGGTGGGATATGGTTGGGTACTTCCCGGGGGCTGTATTATTTTGGATCCGATAAAAAGAGCTATAAAAAAATTGCAAACACTACAGATCCGACAAAGGCTTTTCAGAATAATCTTATTCAGGCGCTCTATCTGGACGATCAGTCCAGTTTATGGGTCGGTACAAGATTCGGTCTTTTTTTATTCGACCGCGAAAAGAAGTATTTCACCCCTTATGCCTATGGATCGGGACCCAATACCTTACAGGCGATCACGAATATCAGGACAGCATCCTCAGGCACGCTGCTCGTGGGAACCTTCGGCCAGGGGCTTTTTATTTTTGAACGGACGGAAGGAAGCCCGCCGGGCAGGATCAAACCGGTCGCCCTACCGGCCTTGCGCCTTGAAGCTTTTTTCCCGGATGACCACGGCAATTACTGGGTAGGCACCTATGCCGACGGATTGTTTCAACTGAGTCCAGGCTCTCCTCTGGAACAATTTCAACCACCGGGGCAGCCTGGCTCCGGTTCCGCCGGCCGCCGGGTCTGTTCCTTTTTTGAGCGCGGGGACGGTAGTGTGCTTGTCGGGATTGACGGTGGCGGGGTGCAGTTGTTCAATCCGGCAACCGGCTCTTTCGTGGCATTCCCTCAAGCGGAGGCTTTGGCGGCCGGCCGGGCATATTCTGCTATTGAAGACCGACAGGGTAACGTATGGGTAGCAACTATGGGCAGCGGCGTCCATCGGTACGATCCCGGTGATCCTGAAAACAGCTATCGGTATTTTGAATTGCCATTACATGCTGAAATGGTGCATGAAGACCAGCGGGGAGCTATTTGGATGGTAGGCCGGGAAGCCTTATGTAGTTATCTCCCGGATAGAGATACGATCATCTATTATCAGAATGACCACCTCGTCGATGGTCCGTTGGCCAATACCACCCCCTGGTGTATATACGAGGACCGGAAGCAGCAAATTTGGCTCGGGACGGAAAATGGTTTATTTTATCTGGACCGGGAGCAAGACACTTTTTTCCCGATAGACGGTATCGAGGCAAGTGAAATGGTATGCCAGGTTATTGCCGAAGATCATCAGGGGCGGCTCTGGACTGGAGGGAAAAACGGATTTCATGTAGTCGATCCCCAGCAAAAGCGCTTGCTAAAGAGCTGGGATCATAGTAAGGGGTTTCCGGAGCAGATCGTGCATGGCATAGTAACGGATACCCAGGGCTTTTTATGGTTTGGCACCAATAATGGGCTGTATCGCTTTGATCCCATTGAGGAGTCTTTCCTGAAATTCGACCGTGGCGCAGATGCTGCCATTGAAAGTTACAACAATCGCGCCGCACTGCACAGCCGGAATGGGACTTTGTACTTCGGCCACCAGAATGGCTTTGTCCGGATACAACCGGACCACATAAAGAACAATGAGCATCTGCCTCCGGTGGTGATCACCCATTTTAAGCTGGCTTACCGTGATGTGCCCCTGGCCGGTACCCCGGAGGATACCCTTGCTCAGGTTTCGCCCCTACAGCGGCAAATTGCCGCCACGGATGAACTCCGGCTTCGGTATTGGCAAAACGATTTTTCTTTTGAGTTTGCCGCACTCGATTTTATTGATTCAGAGAAAAACCGGTATCGGTACAAATTGGAGCCTTATCACAAAAACTGGGTGGAAACTTCGGCGGATCAGCGGCAAGCTGTATTTACCAATCTATCCCCCGGGAACTACCGGTTCCGGGTCATCGGATCGAATAACCAAGGGCAGTGGAATACAGAAGGAGATTTTGTGGATATCAGGATATTTCCGCCCTGGTCGGCCACTATTTGGGCTTACTTACTGTATGCCTTAGCTGCTGTGGGGCTGCTGCTGCTCTTTTATCGCTTTCAGCTTAAACGGCAACTCGCAGCCGCTGAAGCCGGCCGGTTACGCGAACTTGATGCTTTTAAAACCCGCCTGTATACCAATATTACCCATGAATTTCGCACTCCTTTGACGGTGATCCTGGGTATGGCCGAACGGCTCGATAAAGATGCCCTCAAAAAGCAGAAAAGGAGTCTGAGCATGATCAAAAGGAATGGCCGTCAATTACTCCGGCTTGTCAATCAGATGCTGGATCTGAGAAAGGTAGAATCGGGTCATATGCCCTTACATCTGATACAAGCGGATGTAGTGGACTACCTCCAATATCTTTGTTCCTCCCTCCATTCCTTTGCCGAAATAAAGGGCATTAGCCCCCATTTTCGAAGTGACAGGACAGCATTCATTACCGACTTTGATCCCGACAAATTGAAGATGATCATCACAAACCTGTTTTCCAACGCCATTAAATTTACGCCCGCAGGGGGGGAGATATTTTTGGAAGTAGGCTTTTCCTCAAAGGTTGCAGAAATCCTGGAAATCCGGGTAAGGGATACCGGTATTGGAATTCCCGTCGATCAGCAACCTTATGTTTTTGACCGCTTTTACCAGTTGAACGATAGTCTGGGCCGGGCCGGGCAAGGTACCGGGATCGGTCTGACTCTGACCAGGGAATTGGTGCACCTGCTCGGAGGTACCATTAAAGTAGAAAGTGAACAGGGAACAGGTAGTTCATTTACAGTTTGCTTACCGGTTACTCATGATGCTCCGATAGGAAGATCATCTTTGTTATCAGAAAATCTGGATTGGCAACTGCTGCCGGTTATTCCTGAAGCCATTGACCTTGAATCCGATACTGGTAACAGTAATAAATCGTTGGCCTTGCTCATTGAAGATAACTCCGATGTGGTTCGTTATTTAATAGCCTGTCTGAAAGCGGATTACCGGATCATTTACGCCCATAATGGTCGGGAAGGGATAGAAAAGGCTGTCGAAAGGATTCCGGATATCATCATCTCAGATGTTATGATGCCAGAAAAAGACGGCTACGAAGTATGCGACACTTTGAAAAACGATGAACGTACCAGCCATATCCCCATCATTTTACTGACCGCTAGAGCGGATGCATTGTCCCGGATAAAAGGCTTACAGAAAGGCGCCGATGCCTATCTCGCCAAACCGTTTAACGAACAGGAATTGCAGGTAAGACTGCAGAAACTGATCGAACTTAGACGGAAATTGCGGGAGCGATATCAAAACCTGCGAAACCTGCCGACCACTAACGATCCGGTATTTATAAAAGAAGATGCTTTTCTGCAAAAACTGAGGGGTATTATAGAAAAACATCTGGATGATCCCAATTATAGTCCGCCGGCTCTGGCCAGGGAAATTGGCTTGAGCCACTCGCAACTGTTCCGTAAAATAAAAAGCCTAAGCGGGAAATCCATAGCCGGTTATATTCGGCTGGTCAGGCTGCAAAGGGCAGAAGATCTGCTTAAGGACAGCAGCCTGAATGTTTCGGAGGTCGCCTATCAGGTCGGTTTCAGTAATCCCGCTTATTTTTCCCGATCTTTTCAAAAAGAATTTGGTATAACACCTTCTGCTTGTAGAGATAAGGCTAAAACAAGTTAGCATGTTTTCCCACTTCAAATCAGAGTAGGGGAGACGCAATAACCCGCCAGCTGGCATCGGCCCTTCGCTCAATTATTAATCAACTCATACAAAGCATCCAGATTCGGCTCCAGGATGATCTCCGTACGCCGGTTCTGCGCTTTACCCGGGATGGTCTCATTGGTGGCTACCGGAAAGTATTCCCCGCGTCCGGCAGCGGTAATACTTTTGGGATCGACGCCGTTTCGGGTGAGTTCCTTCACAACGGCCGTAGCCCGGCCTACGCTCAGATCCCAGTTGAATCCGGGATCACCGTCGGAATCGGTGTGGCCTTCCACTGTTATATTGATATCCGGATTGGCCCGAAGTACTTCGGCTACTTTCGACAGGGCATTCCGACCAGGCGCATTGATGCTCTTACTGCCGGAAGAGAACAGCAGATTTTGACTGAGCGATACATAGACCTTCCCGTTTTTCTCCGTGACCTGGAGATCGGCCGCCGAGAAACCCAGGAGTGCCTGGTTCACTCTTTCGCGCAGGGCCGTCAGTTTGGCATCTTTCTCTTCAATGGCACTTTCCAGTTCCCGCACTCTTGCCTCACGGGATTCCAGATCGTTACTGAGCTGACTCAGGCGGGCCTCCTTATTGCCTGCTTCCAGTTCCAGCTTACGCAGCTCCCGTTCGCGCTGATCCAGTTGGCGCTGTTTTTCGGCCAGCGCAGAAGTCAGTGATGCCTTTTCATCGGAGGCTGCGGCCAGTAGTTGCTCATTCTCCTTAATGATACGGTCGTAGCGTTCGAGTACGTCTTTATTGTTCTTATCCAATTCGGCGTAGCGCTCACGGGAGAATTTTAGGTCTGATTCCAGTTGGGTGATCTGCGCATTAGCACTTCTCAGTTGTTCGGACAGCATGTCCCTGCCGGTTTCGGTATCCTTCAGGTCGCGGAGGGCGGCATCGTATTCCCGTTGGAGTTCCCGTTTTTCCATGGCCAGGTCATCGTATTTGCGTTGGGTGACGCAACTGCTTAGGGCCAGCGCCAGGATGACTACCAGCACGGAGGTAGAGTAGTTGGATTGCATATGGTTGTTGGTTTGAACAGATTTGGCGATTGATAAAATAGGTTTTCCGCAAAAATGGGGAATTTCCGCTTGTCTGCAAGTTGATCAGCTGGTTTTGGGTAAAAAAAGGTAAATTGCAGATTCCAAATAACAGCATTTAGTGAATGAAAAAGCGGTATCCAGGTACACTATCATCAGGAGCGCATAATACCGTTATTGCTGTTTCAGAAACAGAAGTAGGCAAGATCTTTACGGAAGATACCCGCTCCGATATCGGTTCAGAAGCAGAAAAAATGAAATTTGCCAATCAGGTTAACGATCTGGTGGTCAAATTCATTCGCCTGGATATTTACGGGAATGATGCCGAAATGCTGGTGATGGAACGTCTCTACCCACTTGACTTTCGCGCCTACGAATACGAAAAGCGGGAGTTATGGCTGGATGTATTTGAAGATGAACTCCGTGACTTGCATAAGGCGGGTTTTGTACACCATGATCTGCGGCGGCCTTCCAATGAGCCCGGTCTTCGCTATGATAACATTTTTCTCACGCAAACCGGTTTCCGTCTCATCGATGTAGGGATCTCCGCCCTGCGGTCTCAGATCGGAGAACGGCTCTTTGAACGCTATATGGACTTTG
>JAGQXH010000214.1 GCA_020436695.1 Lewinella sp.
CCTTACTTCCTGTGATAACACTTTTGAATGCTTCAATTTCAATGGATACTATCTCGCTCCGCCGAAATAAGATCACGGCTCAGCATTGCCCAAAACTGATTTCCTGACCGAAAGTTTATGCCTGATATACCTCGACGAGGGTAAGAAAAAAGAAAATTCAAAAAAAATTCAGAGAAAACAGAAGGGAATTTTTACTAAAAAACAGGAATGGAATACAAAAATAGGTTGTGTGTTTTATCGTAATTCATTGGAGGTCAATTTTTTAAACAAAATTGGCCTTCAGTATTAACTCCAGTAAATCTTCAAAATGTACTTCAGTGCCTTATCTTCTTTATTGATATTTGTATTGTCAATCAAAGGAACGATAGCAACGTTCAATAATAAGACGACGACCTACTACTAACACACTAGGAAAAAAAATTGCAGGCTCAGTAATGAGTCTGCAATTTCCTGGAAAGAAAAAATCCGAAGAAAACTAAAACCTCGAAAGATTTAGGGTATCAACGGATACTCTTATTTTTGGTATGTAGATAGCCTCTCAAAGCTCTTTTGGTAAACCGGTTAGTTGTCTGACCGGTTTCTTTTTTTTAAGGCTGTAAGCAAAGGTATTAATAATTAACACAAAAAGGAAAAATTTCTCATATTTTCTTATCGTACAAATGCATTAATAGCTCTTTTCCTACGATTACCTGTATATTTTACGTAAAAGATCTGCCCAGGTTGCATTTCCCACCGAAAATAATAGCTCATTTCATCTTTTTTTACTCATATGTATGATATTTTTTACGCGTTAGTCATAGATGTTCAGTTTTTTGTAAAAAAGCAAGGCTCGCAGAACGAGCCTTGAGGTACGCTAATTGAACACCTATACGGTGTATCATAGTGTAGTTTTCACATGTATATTGATAATGGAAATTGCAGCGTAAAATGGGGTACATCCCGGTAAGGACGTACCCGCTAACAGTAATCTACTTGAAAATTGTATTGAACCTAACTCTAAATAAAGAGTGTTTGTAAAGGATAATCTCTCAAAACCCGGATCTGGCCGATCCGCTAACTCAAATAATGTACTGTATCGTGCTTAATACTCGGTTTTGGAAAATAAAACTGAAAACGGCAATCTTTGTTGGAGGTATATGATTACCAGAGAGGGGAAGTGGTAAGATGGATTAGATGCGTTTTACAAATATAAGTAAAATATTTAATCTGTTTGAGTTATTTATGTTTTTTATTCATTGCCAGGTCTGTCGGCTTTTGTTCAGTAGTTTTTATCAGCTACCTTCGTCGCAGCTTTGCGCATAAAAAAACGGGAACATGTCAAATAGTGAACCTAAACGGACAGAACTTGGGCAATTGGGGGAGTTCGGACTGATCGATCACCTGACCAGCCGGCTTAAATTGCGTAACACTTCTTCGGTTGTGGGAGTGGGCGACGACGCGGCGGTTATTGATAATGGTAAAAGTCTGACCGTCGTTTCGACTGACCTGCTGATAGAGGGGATACATTTCGATTTATCTTATACGCCCTTAAAGCATTTGGGTTACAAATCTGTAGTAGTAAATGTTTCGGACATTTACGCCATGAATGCCCGGCCGCAACAGATCACGATGTCATTGGGCATTTCCAATCGCTTTTCGGTAGAAGCTTTGGAAGAGTTCTATGCTGGAGTGGAAGCGGCCTGCAATTTCTACGGTGTTGATCTGGTAGGTGGAGACACCAGTTCTTCCAATCGGGGGTTGATCATCAGTGTCACCGCCATTGGTCAGGGGCAGGCCGATAAGCTGACTTATCGCAATAAAGCCAAGGTGGGAGATCTGATCTGTATAACCGGAAATCTGGGCGCTGCTTATCTGGGCTTACAGATATTGGAGCGCGAAAAGCAGCTCTATATGGCTAATCCGGATATTCAGCCCGATCTGGAAGGGCAGGATTACCTGATCGGCCGGCAGTTAAAACCGGAAGCCCGCAAGGATGCGGTAGAAGCCTTTGCCAAAGTAGGGCTCGTGCCTACAGCCATGATCGATATTTCCGATGGCTTGTCTTCGGAGATATTCCACATTTGCCATCAGTCCGGAGTAGGCGCTTTTATCGAAGAGAGTGGGGTGCCTATCCACCCGGACGCGGAGATGCAGGCCATCAAGTTCAACCTGGATCCCATTACCTGTGCCCTCAGTGGTGGGGAAGATTATGAATTGTTGTTTACCGTAGATCCTTCGGAACTTGAAAAAGTGAAATATCTGCCGGACATTTACATTGCCGGAGAGATCACGCCGGCCAGTGATGGGATTAAATTGCATACTAAAGGAGGTAATATTCACGATATAAAAGCTCAGGGATGGCAACATTTGAGTAAATAGCGATCCGAAAATCCCAATGTCTCAGCGTCCAAATGTCTCAAAATCCCGCTCATCAAAGCATGGTATCATAAAACCAAAAAGTGTAAAACAACCGTAATGAGATCCAGAATACTTCTATTATTCAGTTTGCTGTTTTTGTTTGCCTGTCGGAATGATCAGGTAACGGGTGAAAATACCGGAACCGGAGCTGCCGATAACCATCCGGAAGTACAGGTGCCCCGCTTTGACCGGGATACGGCCTACCAGTTCGTAGTCGATCAACTGGCTTTTGGTCCTCGGGTGATGAACAGCGAAGGACACGAAGCAATGAAAAAGTGGCTGGTGCAAAAAATGAAGTCCTACGGAGCGGAAGTCATTGAGCAGACCTTTACCGTTCCGGCTTACACCGGTATCGCCTTGAACGGTACCAATATTATTGCTCAGTACAATCCCGGACTTCCCAACCGCATTCTCCTGGCGGCTCACTGGGATACCCGCCATATTGCGGATTCACCGCTAAGTACCGAACAGCGGGATGAACCCATTCTGGGGGCTGACGACGGCGCCAGCGGGGTAGCTGTATTAATGGAAGTGGCCCGACAGCTAAATGCCAATCCAATCGAATTTGGCATCGATATTATCTTTTTTGATGCTGAAGATTATGGCTTTTCCAAAGAAGAGTATGCCAGTCAGCAGGAGCAGAATGAGAGTGTAATGTCCTACGCGTTAGGCGCCCAGCATTGGTCACGCAACAAGCACACCAATGAACGCTATCAGTACGGCATTCTCCTGGATATGGTTGGGGCAAAAAATGCATATTTTCCCAAAGAAGGGTATTCCATGGAATATGCCGGAAATGTAGTGGATAAGATCTGGAAGCTGGCTCGCTCTATGGCTTACAGCAATTACTTTGCGGACGTTCAGGGCGGGGGAGTTACGGATGATCATTTTTTCGTGAATAATATTGCCCGCATTCCGATGATCGACATTATCAATTTGCCGCCCGATAGCCAGAACAGAGGATTTGCCAATCACTGGCATACGCACAACGACGATATTGATGTAATTGATCGGCGCACCCTGCGCGTAGTGGGGCAGGTGATGCTGGCCGTCTTGTACCGGGAATATAATGGGACCTTATAATTAACGCCAGTTGCCGGTTAATCAGTTGACAAATCGGCAACTGGCAACGATGCCATAATAATAGCAGACTGGTTTTAATCACTTATGGTTCTGACTGAAATATGGGGTGACACATGTGTCACCTGATATCAGGAAACGAGTACCCCATACCATCCTTTCTTTTCAGCTTTCTGGAAAAATTTTAATTTTTTTTCAAAAAACGAGTACAAAAAAATAACGGTCGACTTATCCAGGTGAAATTCATTACCAAATAACGAGTAAAAACAATCGACCAATGTTGAAAAACCTGATGAAATTAACCTGGATGTTTGCAGCCGTCGCTGCATTCAGTCTGTTCCTCGCGGGCTGTGAAAAAAATAGCACTACCAGCTCTGAAGAAGTTGACAATTATACCGACCTGGCTATGTTCGAAATGCAGGAACGCGCCGGTTGCGGCCAGGGTGGCTGTTTTGAATTTGTATTCCCCATTACTGTGGTATTCCCCGATGAAACTACGGCCGAAGTAGAAGATTATGAAGGATTGCGTACGGTTATCCATGATTGGAAATCAGCAAATCCCGATGCCACGGATCGTCCTACATTTTCTTTCCCGCTTGAGGTAGTCGGTGAAGATGGTGAAGTGATAAGTGTAGAAGATGAAGCTGCACTCATGGAACTCCGCCGCCAGTGCCGCCGCGACTTTGGTCATCACCGCCCAGGCAAAGGTGGCCGTCACTGTTTCCATCTGGTATTTCCGCTGGACGTTTCCTTCCCAGACGGTACTACCGCTACGGCAGAAGGCCCGCGCGAACTACAGCAGCTGTTGCGCGAATGGCGTCGCAATAACCAGGATGCTGAAGAAAGACCGGAACTAGTATTTCCGCTTACGGTAGAGATGCAGGACGGTACTCAGGTAGAAGTGGAAAGTAAAGAAGCATTGGCAGAATTAAAAGATAGCTGTAGCAGCGAAGGATAGGGATATGGTATACAGCCGCTTCTTCGCTGACGGCCGACGCAACCCTAAAGGCCCGCCTGACGGACGGGCCACCTTCAACGTCCCTGATGGCCGCTTCGCTGACGTGGATCATGTGAAAGCAAGAATAGAAGCGCCCCCTTATCGTCAGCGTAGCCGGCTTCCCAAACTCCAAATGGAAACAATCTACGACAACAAAACCAATGAAGTGCGACGGAGATCAATGGACCATTTTCAATATTTTTTCTCCGTCTCAATGAAAACAATTGCAATCCCCAAATAGCCTGATTATCAAATTACCCCATTAGACCTTTGCTTTTGCTCTGAAAAGTTAGAGTAAGTGTGAAGACGCTTCCTTTATGAGTGTTGGCTTCAACCTTCCTGGATGTTTTCGGGAAGGTTTTTTTATATTTAGGAAAGGCTAACTTTGATGATCATGGAAAATACCGAAACCCTTACCTTCGTACAGGAACCCGACTGGAGCTGGATCAAAAAATGGCTCTTTCGTTTTATCGGCACTTATCTGGTGTTGTTCATCTTCCCTTTTCCCATCTCATATATTCCCGGCGTCGATACCGCTTATGAAAGTCTGCTTAACAAATTAGTAAACTGGGTGGGGCATAATGTGTTGCACATCCAGGGCGATATCGCCAGCGCTATGACGGGGAGTGGTGATCGCACTTACGACTATGTGCTGATGCTGATACTTTTCGTACTGGCCCTCCTCATCAGTATGGTCTGGACGGTGCTGGATCGCCGTTCGGCGCATTACCGCAAACACTATCACTGGCTGATGGTATATGTGCGTTATTATCTCGGCATGATACTGATCAGCTATGGATTTGCCAAAGTGATCAAGACCCAGTTTCCCTATCCCGGGTTTGTGCAGCTATTGAAACCGCTCGGAGATGCTTCTCCTATGGGGCTGGCCTGGACGTTTATGGGATACTCGCCCCTGTTTAACCTGTTTACCGGTCTGGGAGAAGTGATCGGCGGCTTTTTATTGTTCTTTCGTCGCACTACTACCATTGGGGCCTTTCTCCTTATCTCAGTTTTGGCTACCGTGGTAATGATGAATTTCAGTTACGATATTCCGGTAAAATTGTATTCTACCCATCTTTTGCTCATGTCGGTTTTTCTTCTGACGCCCGATTTTAAAAGACTATATCATTTCTTCATCAGTAATAAACAGGCGGAACCGGCGGTTTATACGCCCCATTTTACGGATCGCCGCTGGAACATGGCAAGATGGGTGGTCAAAATACTCTTTATCGCTTATGTATTGATCAGTAATGTCAATTCCGGTTTACAAAGGTCCAAACAATATGGAGATCTGGCTTCCCGCCCGCCACTTTACGGGGCTTATCTGGTCACCAATTTTGTTTTAAATGGAGATACTTTACCTCCGTTAATGACTGATGACCGGCGCTGGAAACACTTATTGGTGGATCGGCGTGAAGGCTTCGCCTTCATCCAGTTTATGTCCGGAAAATACGGACGCTACAATTTCGCTACAGATACTTCCGCCCGGACGATCAGTATGAATTTCCAAAATTCGGCTATTACCAATAACCTTACCTATACCACCAGAGATACCGGCTATCTGCATATCCAGGGGATACTGGAAAAAGATACGGTGGATATCGATCTGAAGAAAAAGGGATTTTTGCTGGTGGACCGCGGATTTCACTGGATCAACGAGCGCCCGTATAATCGCTAACGTCGGGATACGGAGACATTTATAGGTCTAGTCAAAATTTTTTTCTCACCGGTAAAACTTTTTTTCCGAAGCAGCTATCCTTATTACAAAAACTGGAAAAAATCTGTGGAGACACCCGACAATACTTTAATCCTGCAGGCGCAAGCCGGTAATCGCCGGGCTTTGAACCAGCTATTCGGGCTGTGGTATCCGCGGGTTTATCAGGTTGGCTATCGCTATTTCAATGACGAAGACCTGGCCGCCGAAGTAAGTCAGCTAACCTTCGTGGCCGTGCAGAAAAGTCTGCAACAATTGCGGGATGCTCAGGCTTTTAAAGGCTGGCTGTACCGCACGGCGATCAACTGTTGCCACACACTGGCCCGAAAACGCACCCGCAGACAGGCATCGCTGGATCAATTGAAAACAGACCGGACGATCAGCGGCCCCCTGACTCCTTATCAGGAAATGGACCGCCGGGAAAAATCGCAGATCGTGCTGGCGGCATTACAACTGATACCGGCAGAGCAACGCGAGGTGATCCTGATGAAAGAATATGAAGGACTGAAGTTCAGAGAAATCGCTGAAATACTCGACCTGTCGGAAAACACCGTGAAATCCCGATTGTATTACGGCCTGAAGGCCATGCGAAAACTATTGGAAGACTGCAAATTGCACAAAGATCTATTATATGAATGAGTTGGATCGGCAAGCACAAATGATGGATTACCTCTACGGCGAGATGAGTGTAGAGGAGCGAAAGGAATATGAGGACTGGCTGAAGCAACATCCGGAAGTTCAGGCTGAATTGGAGGAGCTGCAAGGCAGCCGCGACTGGCTGGCTGAAGTGGAAACCGCTCCACCCCAGCCTCTGGTGGTCAATTTACCGGCCGAGCGCAGTTTTGATCGTAAATGGCTATACCGGGTAGGGGCCGCCGCGGCTGTTCTACTGGCGCTGTGGCTGTTTAACTTCCAGATCAGAACGGATGAAGGAGGCCTGATCCTCAGCTTTGGCCATCCCGAGCGACTACAAAAAACACCGGTCGAATCCGTTGAAGAAACGATTGATCCTTCCCGGGGTATTGAACAGTTATTGGCTAATAACCAGGACGCTTTCACCCGGAAGATGTTGGCTATGGATTCCCTCTGGCAGGTTCGATTTTCTGCATTACAAAGTGAAAGCCAGCAGCAATGGCAGCAAGTGAAATACACTCAGGCCCAACAGGTGCAACGGGTGAAGGATGAGTTTGTTAAAGAGCAGATGCCCCTTTTCGCCGGACTGATGCAACAATTGCAACTGGAGCAACAGGACGAACTTCGCCTGTTATTGGTGGAATTCTGGAATACCTGGCAGGAAACCAGACAAACCGATCTCAAACGCATCAATGTCAATATGACCAACATGTATGAGAATGTGGAACGAAGCCGGCAGGAGTCGGAAGCCCGGGTGGTCAATTATATTCAGAATGTGGCGGGTAGGTAG
This sequence comes from Lewinella sp., assembly GCA_020436695.1. Taxonomy (GTDB): domain Bacteria; phylum Bacteroidota; class Bacteroidia; order Chitinophagales; family Saprospiraceae; genus Flavilitoribacter. The sequence goes on from JAGQXH010000214.1 coordinate 7,612, forward strand.
GAGAGAGGATTGGGAAATGAGGATTGAGAAGTGCATAAGATTAGGAAGCAAAATGAATTCAATATACTGATCAGTTTTGACGCTTGCATTTATTTGAAAACGGGATGTTGACTTACGATTGATCGACTAATAGTTAAGTCGCACAGCGTATTGGATCAACTAAATTTAAAATTAACGAACATGAGATATTTAAGCATTTTACCATTACTGCTGATCACGGCATTGCTCTGGGGGCAGGACACCGATCAGAAACGGATGAAGCGGGATATTGAAGTGGCAGAGAAGATACTGAGCGAACTGCTGGAAGAGCGTACAGCCGGTGGGTGGCAGTCACACGCTTGTGAAGGCGCATACATTGAGGGATTTGGAGTATTGTTTACTATCCGTAGTTCATGGGGCGGCATGGGATTATTAGTTGCACCGGAGATCGCGGTGGGTGGAGACAAAGGGGGCAATGTAATAAGAGGCAGAGCGGGAGCGGGTAGCGTAAGGGTTGATCGGGATAATCAAAAAGCTACTACCGTTTACCGCTTCCCGAAAGATACCATTCAAGTCATGGATATGGCCGGGTTCAAAGAAGTGACGGAAACTTTTCTGGCGGACTATGCCTATTTGTTGACTAAGGTGCCGGCCGCAGAAAAGATCTGTATTAAATATTCCAGAGGAGGTAAATCTCCTTTCCTGTGGAGTGAGGCTGCAGTGGGAATGCCGGAGCCTACGTCCGGTGAGCGTGGTTTTACGGCAGTGATCCGGCAACAGATCGTGCAGGATTATCGTATGGAAAAAATAGACCGAAAGGCTTTGGTTAATAAGATCGAGTATACGGAGAATGAAAAAATAGATCCCGATCAGGATCGTGAGCTCACCCTGCTGCATTCGATCTTTAAACGCCTTTATCAAAGCGATCTTGGTGATGGGTTTTATATCACCCCGAACGCACAGATCGAGAAAATTCCCGGCATGGGAGCACTTTTTACCTATCAGTTCACTACCCGTCGTCATGGGTTTTTTATGCCTCTGGAATTGAGCGGTTACAGTATCAGAAGCGATAAGCGGGGTACGGGGATCGTCATTGCCGGAGATGATGACGAAGACGAAGACGACGAAGAGGAAACACCGGACTTCGATGCCTTTTTGAATGATTTTAAATCAAACATAATCGAATATGGAAGCACTGTTCGCAACTTAAAGCCCGAAGAAGTACTGAGTTTTCAGCTGAGTATTCCCGATTGCGACTGCGACGGCGAACAGGACTGGCCCGAAAAAATAAAGATCGTGGCCAAGCAATCGCTTCTGGAGCGTTATCGCAAAGGTAATATTGATCTGGATGATGCGATAGAACAATTGCAGGTAATGGAATTGTGAGTTAGCGGTAAGTCGGTCGGATTGTTTGGACCGACTTACGACTATCAGACAAAAATTCACACCGACTGTATTAGGAACCGGGGCTGGTCAGTCCCGGTTTTTTCTTTTCAACTGTTTGCGGATCATCTTACGCACCAGCCGATGGTCTTTGGGGCTATCGATCCTGCGTTCGTAAAATCCCAGCAGGAAAGTATTGGCTTTTTTCAGCAACGGTTGTGCGCCTTCTGCCCGTCCGAAGCCAAATACGACCATACCGTCGGGCGAGGCATTGCCTGCAGGCGAAGCTCCCATGTAGGAGTACATGTCCTTTTGGTCATCGGATGTAATTTGCGCCAGGCATAACACCCGATCCACATCCCGGTGGCCAAAATAGATCCATTGCCAGAAACCGCTCAACTGACTCCCTTTGATCAGATCGGGTTGTGCATAGATCGGGCCACCGGATTCCAGACCGAAATACTGCCGGCCGGGTTCAAATCGCCCTCCGGGCGTACCTTCGTACAGAAACCAGTAGGGGTGATCGGGATCGACTTGATCAATAGCGAGTTCGGCAAATTGCTCGTGGAACGTCCAGGTCCATTTCCATTTTCCACCTGTGCTGACGGAGCGAATGGTGTTTTTATCAATGATCTCACTGCTACACCGGTCATGGCCCGGATGGCCGGCCCCGCCTTCTTCCGAGCGGTAGACCAGATTTGGGATGCCGCGATAGGAGGAAGCGGCGGATGCCGGATAGGTGTCCCAGGGGTCTTTCCTGAAAGCGATCCAATCCAGTCCGTCCCGATCAATCATACGCGATAATCCACCGCCGGCTATATCATAATAATAGGTCGCCGCAGGAGTGGAGATCACGAAATGAGGCCGATCCTCGTAGGAAGTTTGCTTAATTTGAATAAGCTCAGATCCCTGAGCATAGTTTATGAATGGTATGCAGCAAAACAGAAATACCTGGAAAAAAGAGCGCATATGAATCTGAAAGTATTGATTAGTTACAGGAAGGAGCATACTGTCCTTCCTTGGTGCGGAAATAACGCGTGCCGTTCAGATACAATTTCTTATCCTTATAGGTAAGTGTATAAGAAGCCGTCTCCCCGGTATTGAAACTCAGCACCAGTACCGGATTCCCATCCGGCCCTACCCGAATATCCCAGCTGCCGTTACCGCTATCCTTAGAGTTGCTATACGCGGATGAATTATCACTGCCCGTACTGATATTGCTGCTGCCGTAATAAATAAAATAGCCGGCGCTACACAGGTCGATCTCCTTGGAAAAACTGTAACCGCCGCCGGTCATTCCGTCAACTCCGGGACTGATGGAAGAGTAGGATTCCATGTAGGTCAGTTTTACCCCTTTCATCCATTCCTTCCATTCACCGATATCTTCTTTGGATTCCGGTTGGCTAAACTGCACACTTTTCATAACGGCCTTAGCATAGCCTGGGTAACTATCGTTGTATTTATCGGAAGTGGTAATGGCCATAATACTGAGACCATACCCGTGCGGATTACTCATGCCGATGATATAGGCTTTGGCAGGTTGCCATTCCAGCGTACCGTTGAATTCTGCACCTACGGCATTGGAGGTCAGCTCGGAAATAGCGCCGCTCATCTGGAGGTTGGTACCGTTGCCTTCATTCAGGCCGGCCTGAGCCTGCGTTTTTAATTGTTCGACGGTATAAGGTTGATCGTGCGGCATCAAAAGGATCAGTCCCGGTATGTTGTTGGAAGCAATGAGGTATCCCATTTCCGCTTCCTGTCCCATCCAGCCGTCGGGAATGGTGAAGGAGACGCCCAGGTGTTTGTATTCTACTTTTCCGGTAGCCTGCCCGAACAGACTGGTACTGATCAACAGGGCTAAAAGTGTAATGGAGTTTTTCATTGTCTCGGATTGTTTACTGAAATTAGAAAAAAGAAAGCCGTAGAAGAAGGAAGAAAAAAGGTGAAAAACCTTGTGAAAGTAGGTCTTCATCTATCAATGTATATAGAACGAAAAAAGTTACCGATCAACAAAAAAATATTTTTTACCGGACGATCAGCACCGAATTGACATGACCGTGCCGGTCGTTTTCCCGGATCGGATTGGCCGGATCGGTGATCCATTGCCCGTCTACGATAAATTTATAGAAGTGTTTACCACCGGTAAGATGAAGCGTCACGATCCATTTGCCATCCCGCCGGTCCATTCGGATATCGTTTTCTTTCCAATCATTGAAAGAACCGGCCAGGATCACCTTTTGGGCATTCGGGAAATCTTCTAGTTGAAAAGTGACCGCTTCTTTAACCTGTAGGACAGAATTGAATGTGAAGTGCTCATTGCGCACCTTGTCGGGATTGGCCGGATCGTGCAGCCATTCACCGTCGGCGATAAATTTGTATTCGTAACGCC
>JAGQXH010000215.1 GCA_020436695.1 Lewinella sp.
CACCACATCACAATATTGCCAACACACTGTCTGATAATATGAAAACACTCTACTTTTTCCTGGCTCTGTTCCTGACGACATCCCTTGTTGCACAGGAATCTGTAATTTTTGGTAAAGTACTTGATGATGCCGGTGCGGCCCTGCCTGGTGCTTACGTAAGCATCAGTCAGCAGGAGACTGAACTGAAAGCCGTCGTCACTGATACTGACGGACGCTTCCGTTTGGAGGAAGTACCGGTTGGGACCTACTTGGTCCGGGTAAAATACCTGGGATTTGAAGATATAGAAGAAACGGTGGATCTTACCGCAAAACCGGTCTACATGGGGTCCTTAAAAATGACCCAGGCGGCTCTGTCGCTCGATGAAGTGAAAGTGGTAGGAGAAGTATTACCGGCCATTCAAAAAGGGGATACCACAGAATTTAATGCCGGAGCCTATAAAACACTGAAAGACGCCAGTGCCGAGGATCTGCTCTCCAAAATGCCGACCATGGTGATCCAGAACGGTAAAGTCCAGGCCCAGGGGGAAGATGTGAAAGAGGTGCTGGTGGACGGACGCCCGTTTTTTGGGAACGACCCTACGGCTGCCTTGCGCAATTTACCGGCAGAGGTGATCGAAAAGATACAAGTGTTCGATCAGCAGAGTGATCAGTCGCAGTTTACCGGGTTTAATGATGGAAATACCAGCAAGACCATCAATATCGTAACCCGCTCCGGAATGAACAACGGACAGTTCGGTAAGGTCTACGGTGGCTATGGCTATGAAGATAAATATAAGCTGGGATTCAGCGGCAACCTGTTTGACGGAAATCGCCGTATATCGGTCATCGGCTTGAGCAACAACATTAACGAGCAGAACTTTTCCGCCGAAGACCTGCTTGGGGTACTGGGTTCGGGTGGACAGCGTGGGCGCGGCGGATTCCGTGGTGGCGGCGGCGGTGGTAATGGTGGCGGCGGTGGTGGTGGTGACTTTCTGGTAGATCAACAGGGGGGAATTGCCAAAACAAACTCACTGGGCCTGAACTATACGGATATGTGGGGTAAGAAATTCGATATTTCCGGTAGTTATTTCGTCAACAGCAGCAATACGGATGCCGACGAAAAGATCAACCGGCAATATTTCGAAAGTAACGGCAGCAATCAGGTCTACGACGAACAAAGTACGAGTAATACGGTCAATACCAATCACCGGCTGAATTTCCGCATAGAGTATCAGATTGATTCGGTTAACTCCATCATCATGCGTCCGCGCCTGACCCTGCAACAGAACCGGGGTACTTCCGAAACTTTCGGTCAGACCCTGCTGTCGGATATGCTGCTCAACCAGACTGACAATTACTACAACTCGGATCTTACCGGCCTGAATTTCAACAATAACCTTCTGTTCCGGCACCGTTTTGCCAAGCCTCGCCGTACCATGTCTGTGAATGTATCCGGTGGTTATGCACCCAAAAATGGAAATAGTCTGCTGCAGTCGGAAAATCTATACTTTGGTAATGCTCCCAGTTCTGAAGTACTCAATCAGAAGGCATTACTGGAGACCAACAACTGGAATATCGCTACCAGCCTGAACTATACCGAGCCGGTTGGCCAGAATAGTATGTTGATGCTGGATTATCGCATTAGCCTGCAGCAGGAAGAATCTGATCGCGAGACCTTTGATTACTCCGATGTCACCGGAGATTACGACGAGATCAATGAACCATTGACCAATATTTTTTCCAACGATTACATCACCAATAGTTTGGGTGGCGGTTATAACTTCCGCAAGGGACGTGATTTTATGGTGATGGCCCGGGCTAATGTCCAGTGGGCCAGCCTGGTAAATGAAGAGACCTTCCCGGATAATTTCAATTTCAAACAAACCTATACCAATATATTGCCTTTTGTGATGTTGCGGTACGGTTCACGGCAAACATCCAACGTCAGCCTGTTTTACCGCACCAGTACGCAGTTGCCCTCCGTTGATCAGTTGCAAAATGTAGTGGACAACACCAACCCGCTGCAACTGACTATTGGTAATCCCAACTTGCGGCAGGCCTATCAGCATAATGTATCCCTGCGTTATTCCAAAACGTCAACCGGTTCCTCCAGCGTATTCTATGCCTATGTGAGCGGGGGATTTACGGAGAACTATATTGCTAAAAGCACCTATCTGGCCGATAGCGATGATCCTATATTTGCCGACCTGGATGTTCAGCCGGGGGCGCAGCTTACCCAGCCTACCAACCTGGACGGATACTGGAATATGCGGGCTTTCATTACCTATGGTTTGCCGGTGAAATTCCTGAAGTCGAATCTGAACTTAAACCTGTCTACATCCTATTCTTCCGTACCCGGCCTGATCAATGAAGAGCGCAATACTTCCGATACCCGTTCGGTGGGCGTTGGGCTCGTACTGGCCAGCAACGTGAGTGAAAAACTGGATTTTACCCTTTCCCTGCGGCCTTCTTTCAACCGGACCACCAACAGCCTGCAGTCTGGGGTGGATAATTCCTATTACAGCCAGAATTCCGGCTTTCAGTTGGGCTGGGTATTCGGTAAGGATTTTGTATTGCGTACCAATATTGCTCATCAGTTCTATAATGGCCTTTCCGAAGGATTTGATCAGAACTACTGGCTCTGGGGTGGCAGTCTCGGTAAAAAGATCTTCAAAAATCGTCTGGGAGAGATCTCCCTGTCAATGTTTGATATCCTGGGACAGAACCAGAGTATTCAGCGCAACGTCACTGAGATCTATCTGGAAGATGTACAAACCCAGGTATTACAACGATATGTAATGCTCAATCTTACCTACCAATTCCGTAACTGGAGCACCGGCCGCCAAAGCCAGCAACGGCAGCAACGCCGCGACTTTAGGGACGGACCGCCGCCTTTCGGCCGCTTTGATTAAAAGACGTTTTCTACAATACGGTAACATATAATTGGAAGTAGTGATTGGGTATCGGAGCCGATGTCGGCCCGGTACCCAATCGCTATTTACGCATCGTTAAACATAAACAGCAAGCTGAATTAATTCTTATCTTTGGCCCTTCGTATAAAGTGATGTATGTCAGAATTCACTGTACAAAATATCAGGGTTGAAGAAGCCGACATTCTCACCTGCGTTCACCTTTCGCGGGAGATCCCCGAATTCGTGGGGCCGCCGGAAGAAGAGGAATATCGCCGTCGGCTTGAAGGGGTTCCGCATCTGATCCTGGTCGCTTATTTCGGGAAACGCCCCATTGGCTTTAAGGTCGGATACCAACGGGAAGAATACTTCTACTCCTGGATGGGAGGTGTGCTGCCTGACTTTCGTCGCTTGCGTATTGCCGAAAAACTGGCAAAAAGACAGGAAGACTGGGCCCGGGCAGAAGGATACGACAGCATCACCTTCAAAACACGGAATCAACACAAGGCCATGTTGATCTTTGCCTTGAAAAATGGTTTTGATATTATCGGCTTTCGCGAAAAGGAGTCAGTTACAACCAACCGCATCCTGTTGCGCAAAGCTCTTTAACTGACGGAGAATAAATTGTTCCGTCTAATCACTAAGGTAAAAAAGATGATGACGAGACTAACCTGCTTAGTTATTTTACTGTTTTGCGCTACCTGGTTACCGGCCCAGAAACTCTCAGGAGGCTTTAAGTCCGGGCTCAATTTTTCCACTTTCCGCGGGCCTTCCGAAATGAATGCCGAAGGGGAAGCACTGGAACAGTTTAAAACCAATACCGGTTTTCACATCGGCGCGGCTTTCCGGCTGTCCTTTTCAGATTATTTCGGCCTGCGTGCCGAATTGCTGTATTCCCAGAAGGGAGTGGATTATACCTACGAAGGCCAATCTTACTGGACCTTTGTCAATACGTCTACTCCGCAGTACACCGTTGGGAATCGCGTAACGATCATCAGTATCAACAATAGCTATATAGATCTGCCGTTGATGGCTTATGTCCGGCTGGGACGTCTGGAATTATCCGGTGGGATTAATGCCAGTGTCCTTTTAGGTTCCATTGGTACAGGTGATCTGACCTACAGCGGCACTACTCAGGGGGGCGTTAGCCTGGATCCCTTTACCCTGGCACTGGACTTTAACTATTTCCGGGATCGCTATCAGGGGTATAATACCTATGAGAACCACGTTTTTCCGGTGGGGAATTCACAATTGGAGGTGCCCAAGAATATCGGAGCCTATTACGAAGGTGCGGATAATGGGGAAGACCTTTTCAAGCGGACAGATTTCGGTCTGAATGCCGGTATATCTTTTTATCTGAATAAAGGCTTATATCTTGGTTTCCGGGCCAATTTTGGTCTGACGGATGTCACAAATACGCAACAGGATATTTCGCGTTTCCGGCTGGATGCAAATAACGGCTACATTTTCCGCGATGATGTGGATAAAAATCTCTCGTTCCAGACTTCGATCGGATTCAGCCTTTAATGCAGAAGTGAGGAGTGAGAGGTGAGGAGTGCGTTTCACCACTTCGATAGAATGCTTCGGCCTGGATTAAATAAGAAAAAGTTCGATGAGCGAGTAAGGTAGATAAATGATCGTATTAGCAGCAGATCTAATTGGATCTTTCTGCAGCCTTTCACTCACTCCTCATTGCCCGCTACCCACCTCTGAAATTGTGTGCGCACCCGGTTTTTACGGGAAAACACACTTTTCGAGGAAAAATTGGCCACAAAAGCGGGAAAAAATTAGGTCACTTTAGCAATAATTTATTTATTTGCGTCAGATATTTGTAATACGACAACGATCGGCTTCGGCCGCAAAGATATTTAACTTTAGTTTTCATTTGGTTTTTTGGGGTTATACAAGAGGCAATCACCAACGTGATTGCCTCCTTTTTTCCTACCTGGTTGCATTAGATATTAATTGCCGATAGAATCGGATCGCCTGTTCATAATTCCCTACACTGATCCGCTCATCAATGCCGTGTAGCCTTTTCAGATCGGCCTGTGTCAGATACAATGGCTGAAAGCGATAGATCTGATCACTGACGATCTGATAGTGCCGGCTGTCCGTAGCCGCAATGACCAGTGCCGGAGCAACCACTGCTTCCGGAAAGATCTGCCGAATGGATTTCTCGATCACGCGAAAGCCGAAGGTATCCGTCCCGGAAACGGGAGAAGGCTCCTGGTGGGAATCATCTGCCGAGGGGCTGACCTGAACACGCTCGTCGTCAATTACTTCGCGCACATATTCCGTTACCGAGGCGGTGGTTTCACCGGGCAGAATACGAAAATTGATCTTGGCCCCGGCCTGTGTAGGTAATACATTAGCCTTTACCCCGCCCTGGATGATGGTAGGGGCCGTGGTGGTACGGATCATGGCGTTGGAAGCGTTGCCGCCGCTGAGCTGCTTGATCAGGAGGGGTTTGGTCAGCCACAGATTAGCAAAGATCACCTTGTACATTGGGTCCATTTCCGGACCGATGTATTCGAAGAGCCCTCTGGTCGCACCGTCGAGCCGGGCGGGACTAGGTGATTGCTGCAGCAGGTCGATGCCGCGGGCCAGAATGCCGATGGCTGTTTCCGGGGGCGGCATGGAAGAGTGACCGCCTTCAGGCAAATCTACCTGCAGGTCGAGTGTGAGATATCCCTTTTCCGCCAGCCCGATCATGGCCAGGGGCGGCTGCAGGCCGGCAAGGGCATTCTCCAGTATGAGTTGCCCTTCATCCAGCACGAATTCAAAACGGATACCCTGCTCCTGAAAATAACGGGCGATAGTTTGCGCACCGGCTTTGCCCGACACCTCTTCGTCGTGTCCGAATGCCAGATAGATGGTTCGGTTGGGTTGATATCCTTCCTGTAGTAAATGTTCAATCGCTTCCAGTATGGCAAAGGCGCTGATCTTATCATCCAGGCTACCTCGTCCCCAGATATATCCGTCGGCAATTTCTCCCGAATAAGGTGGATAAGTCCACTTGGACATTGCTTCGTCTTCCACCGGTACTACGTCGAGATGCGCCAGCAGAAGTATCGGTTGCATATCCGCCTGGCGACCCGGCCAGCGGAATACCTGACTGAAATCGGTTACGGAAATGCGTTCCAATAGGGAATCCACCAGTGGGAAACGGTTCCGTATCAGCGTATCCAGTTGCCGGAAGGCCAGTGTGTCTATCCGGCCCGGATAGGAAACGGTTGATAATTGAATGGCCTCGCTGAGTCGATCTGTCGCTTCGGCTGCTATGGCAACCGGTGCTACGGGATCAATCCTGATCTGCCGGGAAGAAAACCGGATAGTCTGTATCGTTATCAGCAGACCTAACAAGATAATGACCATGGCAGTAAAAGCCAGTATCTTTCTAAGGTATCGGAACCGTGATCTTTTCATTGGATTTGCTTTAATGTGGAACTACTGCATTACCATACAATCAACAAAAGTGTTAAAATCAAATTTACTAGCGGCTATTTTCTCTATCTTGCGGCAACTCCTGTACTATGTTCACGTAAAAAACCTCAGCCAAATTGGGCTTCCCAAAAATACTGAAGCTAAATGACAAATCTTGCGCCATACTTTGATCATACGGTCTTAAAACCGGATACGACCCGAACACAGATAGAGCAATTGTGTAAAGAAGCTCTGGAATATGGATTCGCTTCTGTGTGCGTGCCTCCGTTTTTCGTGAAAAGAGCGGTACAATTACTGGACGACAGCCCGGTACATGCTTCCACCGTGATCGGTTTCCCTTTTGGGTATTCTACTACCGCCGCTAAGGTAGAAGAAATAAAACGTGCTATTGACGAAGGTGCCCAGGAAGTTGATGTGGTGATCAACATCTGCGCCGTCAAATCATCGGACTGGAACTACGTGCGTCACGATATCGAACGGATGATCGCCGCCACACACCTTAAGGGGAAAGTGATCAAGATCATTTTGGAAACCGGCCTGTTGTCAGAAACAGAGATCCGTAAACTGGCGGAGATCTGTAACGAACTGCAGCCAGACTACGTAAAAACTTCCACCGGCTTCAGTAATGGTGGAGCGACACCTGAGATCGTCGCCCTGCTGCGTTCGCTGGTTCACAGGAAAATTAAGGTAAAAGCATCCGGAGGTATTCGCGACCGGGCTACCGCTGAAGCCATGATAGCAGCCGGTGCGGATCGTTTGGGTAGTTCTTCGAGTGTTGCTATTATCAATGGCTAGAAGCAGGCAGAATCCGGCGCTCTTTGTCGTCTACCGATACCACGCTGCGTAAGCTGAATTTATAGTATCTTTGCGTTTGGTTACCGGGCCGGATATTTTTCCGGTGACTTACTAAATCAAAACGTTATGCGTTCACTGCTTTTTTGGGCCTTCGTCCTGATCGCTGCCCTGTATTCGGAAAATGTAAAGGCACAAGCCATTCAGTATAAGGAAAACCGGACCATTACGGACATGATGGACCGCTGGGCGGAATTAAACAAGTCCAAAAATACCGTCGAAGGCTGGCGTATACAGATCCTGGCGACCAACGACCGGCAAAAACTGGAAAGCGCCCGTCAGACCTTTCAATACCGCTATCCGAATGTGCCGGTTGACTGGGTACACAATCGCCCGTGGTACCAGTTGCGTGCCGGTGCTTTCAGTACCAAACTGGAAGCTCTTCGGTTGAAGTATATTCTGAGTCAGGACTATACCGGTATCTATCCGGTGAAGGATGACAATATTCGTCCTGCAGAGATCATCAATGCGGCATATTAACCTATAAGCAGATTAGCCCGTGGCATTCAAGGATAAGATCCATATCCCATTCTGGCGTAACCTCGATGTGGTTACCTTCTGCATCTGTATGGGGCTTGCCTTCATCGGCTGGTTGCTCGTATACCGGGTAGGCGGTGGCGAAGAGGACGTAGAGCAGGCCGGTAGCTTTCTGGCTACTTCTGCCGGTAAGCAGACGATGTGGATGATCCTGGCCATGGCGTTATTTTGGCTGACCATGCTGTTTGATCCCAAATTCTGGGAGACCTTCGCCTATGGTTTTTACGCAGCAGCGATGGTGGGCCTGATCGCAGTGCTTTTTCTGGGGAGTAATATAAAGGGCGCTACTTCCTGGTTTTCCTTTGGAGGGATGACTTTTCAGCCTTCTGAAGTAGCCAAATTCGCTACCTGTCTGGCAGTATCGGCATTTCTGGGCCGGTTTAATACCAACCTGGAGCATTTTCGCTCACAGACCGTGGCATTTGGTCTTATCTTGCTGCCGATTCTGTTGATCATTTTACAGCCCGATCCGGGCTCAGCGCTGGTATTCTTTTCCTTTCTGGTGGTATTCTACCGACAGGGCCTGTCACCCACTCTCTATCTGATCGGTGCATTTATCCTGGTCAACCTCATTGCCGGATTCGTATTTGATACGCAGTACATCAGTCTCGGCCTATTGTTGCTGGGCTTATTGATCCTGGGATACAATGCGACCCGGAACAACAAAAGTATGGGCCGATATACCAAGAGGCAGAACTGGGCTCTGGGGCTGGCCGGCATTGCTGTGGGGGGGCTGGCTTACTGGCAATATGAACTGCCTGCCGACTTTGGTCCGCTGCTGGCCGGTGCTGCTCTTTTTGCCGGATTGGGGATCTACATGTGGATGAGAGAAAAGCAGGGTAAGCTGTTCCGTCTGCTCACGTTTGCCGTACTGTTTGGAACGGGAATAGCCTTTATGGCCCACTATACGATCAATAATGTGCTGAAACCACACCAACAGGCCCGGATCAAATTGTGGCTTACACCGGAAGAATGTGATCCGCATGGCCCCCGCTACAACTTGGAGCAATCCAAACTGGCGATCAGTTCCGGAGGCTGGGACGGAAAGGGCCTGTTTAAAGGTACCATGACCCGTCTGGATTATGTGCCCGAACAAACGACCGACTTTATTTTCAGTACGGTGGGAGAGGAGCAGGGCTTCATTGGAAGTGTAAGTATTATTGTCTTATATCTGGTGCTGTTGTTTCGCCTGACGGCTATAGCCGAACGGCAGCGTACCACTTTTGCCCGCAGTTATGCTTACTGCGTGGCCGGTATCTTCTTTATCCACTTTTTTATCAATATTGGAATGACCATGGGGCTGATGCCGATCATCGGCATTCCACTTCCCTTCATCAGTAAGGGAGGTTCTTCTCTATTGGGTTTTACCATTATGATCGCTGTTTTGCTTCGCCTGGATAGTACGCGGAAGCGCGACCTCGGGAATCTTGCAGCTTAGACTTTCTTCCATTGTTCGACTTTACACTTCAACATACCGATCCAAAATCCGGCGCCCGTGCCGGTCTGATCAATACAGATCATGGCGCCATCGAGACCCCGATCTTCATGCCGGTAGGTACTGCCGGTACGGTGAAAGGAGTGCATCAGTACGAATTGAAAGAACACATCGGTGCACAGATCATTCTGGGGAATACCTATCATTTGTATTTACGCCCGGGAATGGACGTCATGGGCAAAGCCGGCGGACTGCACCGCTTCAACGGCTGGAACGGCCCCATCCTCACCGATAGTGGCGGGTATCAGGTGTATTCGTTGAGCCAGCGTCGTAAGATCACGGAAGAGGGCGTTACCTTTAGTTCGCACATCGACGGGTCCAAGCATACTTTTAGCCCGGAACGCTCTATGGAAATACAGCGCACTATAGGTGCGGATATCATTATGGCTTTCGATGAGTGTCCGCCTTTCCCCTGTGAATACCGATACGCTAAGGATTCCATGGAACTTACGCACCGCTGGCTGGCGCGCTGCTGCGAATATGTGGACAACACCGAAGGTCATTACGGGCACGAGCAGACCCTTTTCCCCATTGTGCAGGGGAGTACCTTCGACGATCTCCGGAAAGCGTCGGCTGAGGCGATTGCTTCCTTCGGTCGGGCCGGTAACGCTATCGGCGGCCTTTCCGTAGGAGAACCGGCTGAAGAAATGTATCGTGTGACCGATATGGTTTGCGACATTCTGCCAAAGGACAAACCCCGTTATCTAATGGGCGTTGGTACGCCGGTCAACCTGCTGGAGTGTATAGCATTAGGTATTGATATGTTCGATTGTGTGCTGCCTACCCGCAATGCCCGCCACGGCATGCTTTATACGGCTGAAGGCATCATTAATATCAAGAACGCCAAATGGAAGGATGATTTCAGTCCGATCGACGAAGCGAGTACCTGTCCCAGCAGCCGTTTTTATACCAAAGCCTATCTTCGTCATCTGGTCCATTCCGGTGAATTACTGGGGGCTCAGATCGCCAGTTTGCATAATCTGGCTTTTTTCCTTTGGCTGGTGAAAGAAGCACGGCGGCGTATTGTCGCCGGTGACTTTGCAAGCTGGAAAAATGAGATGGTACCCCGGTTGGAGCGGCGGCTCTGATATTACGCTGCTGCAATTCATCATTTGAGACGTTGCAAATGATGAATTGAGGCGATTTGAAATGGTATGCTTAAGAAAAAATGGGAAGGTTGGGAAAGAGATAGTCTACGACTTACATTCGGGCTGCGATCCGGGCCGCCAGATCTGCCATTTCCTCCTGCGTCATCGGCACCGGCTCCCGGCCGAAGGTCATATCAGAGATCTGATTGATGGGAACCAGATGGACGTGGGTATGCGGAACTTCCAGTCCGATTACGGAGAGCCCGATACGTTGGCAAGGCACCTCCGCTTCAATGGCCCGGGCTACCTTTTTGGCAAAGACCATTAAAGCGGAGAGGTGAGCATCTTCCAGGTCGAATACATAGTTGATCTCTTCTTTGGGGATCACCAGAGTATGCCCTTTCGCCAGGGGGCGAACATCCAGAAAAGCAAGAAACGCTTCGGTTTCGGCAATTTTGTAACAGGGGATCTCCCCGCGAACGATCCTGGTAAAGATGCTGGCCATAATTTATGCAGTGATATCTTTTACTTCAAAAGGAATAACACCGCCGTTGGGCGTTTTTACTTCAGCGATCTCACCTATTTTTTTACCCAGCAGCGCCTGTCCCATAGGCGAACTAACAGAGATCTTTTTCGCTTTCAGATCAGCTTCCGATTCGGAAACAAGCTGATAGGTAATATCTTTTTTGGTTTTGACATTCTTGATGGTCACTTTGGTGAAAACAGTAACTTTGGAAGTGTCAATGGTGCTTTGATCCAGAATACGGGCATTAGCCATGATCTTCTCCAGGTCATTGATCTTCAGTTCCAGCAGGCCCTGGGCCTCTTTCGCCGCATCGTACTCGGCATTTTCAGAAAGGTCTCCCTTCTCTCTTGCTTCCGCAATGGCTTTGGCCACATCCGAACGGCCTTGGGTTTTGAGTTCATCCAGCTCAGTTTTCAGTTTGTCGTACCCTTCCTGACTCAAATAATTAATTCCAGCCATAATTCATTGTTTTTAAGTGACGGAGAAAAAATAAATGAACCGATTTTAGGTTTTTAATATTTCGCTAAG
>JAGQXH010000216.1 GCA_020436695.1 Lewinella sp.
ATATTGGGATTTTAGGACGTTTGGAAGAATGGATGTTTGGAAATGAGGAAAGACTGGTTACGGCTCGACTAAGCGAACAATAAGTGGATGCGTACCACTCTAAAACAAGATGGTAAATTCCTTATTTATTGTTTTTGTTTAGCAAATTGAGCATATAGCTCTTTGATCCGTTTTACGGGCAATTCCGTTAGCTTTTCCGCTAACTCAGGACTCAATCCTTCCTTCCAGGAATGATAAATGACCTGATGTTTCTCTTCGATTTTGCCTTCGGTCTTGCCTTCACGTAATCCTCGCTTCCGGGCTTCTTCCAAAATGATCTCTTCCACTCCCATAGCTGATGAGTTTTCAAAAATTATGTCAATTTCATTTTCAAATTTACGAATTATTGTACTATTTCTAAAACGCACCTGAGCCCGTAGAAAGTTCATGATCTGCCGGATCGTTTGGTCCCGAAAGCCACTTATTTTTAATCGGCGAACAATTCCTATCGTTAGCGTATAAAGGTATTCATCGGTGAGCTTTTTCTCTTTCAGAGCGATACGTGCTACTTCCAGGACTCTGGCGAATGGGTTGTCAACCCGCTGCAGTTCTTCCAGAGTGTGATCCAGCAATTTATAGCTATTGAACCGGAAGATCAACCGAGTACCGGCCAGTTCGGTCTCATAAGTTACAGGATGAAATTTGCGATGCCGGTCGATCAAGATAGCCAGGGTAGTGAAAAACCTCAAAAAATCTTCGACCAGATCTTCAATGATGCCTTTCCACAGCAGGTCAGGTGGGATGTTGTCCATGTTTTTGTCGTTGATATTAATAATTGAGAGACCTGCTGTTTTGTAACAATAAATTTACGGCAACGAAATTGAAATTAAAAATTTATAATTAATATTTTTTCAACTTTTAATTAATTAAGGCAATTGCGGGAGAGAATGTATTATCTCATCCATTCCACGCCAAAAGATCGTTATCTCCACCTGCTGGACAACCGGCCAGAACTGCTGGATCGGGTGCCACAGTACCAATTGGCCAGTTTCATTGGCGTAAAACCGGAATCATTGAATCGCATCCGCAGACGCATATGCCGGGAAGCGATGAAAGTAAAAGCGTAAGTTTTTTAAGAGCCGGCATTCAGGATGGAATTACCCGGATCACCACATTCCCTTTTTTATGCCCCCGGTCTACATACCGGTGGGCTTCCACTATTTGATCCAGGGCATAACTTCGGTCGATTACCGGGTAGATCTTCCCACCTTCCACCAGCTCTTTTAACTCCTGCGTGAGCGCTGCCGTCTGTTTGATATTTTCACCGACGTACACTTTTTTGTTGCTGGTCCAGGAGGTCCATAACATAGAGGGACTTTTCAGCGGCTGCGTCGCATTGAGGTATATACCTGAAGGGCTCAGTATTCGCTGACATACTGAAAAAGGGAGTTTGTCAACGGCCAGAAAGACGATGTCGTAAGTAGCCAGCCGGGCCGCAAAATCACTTTGTGTATAATCAATTACGGTATCGGCACCCAATGAACTTACAAGTTTCATATTGGCGCCGCTACATACGCCCGTTATTTCGGCTCCGAAGTGTCTGGCCAGTTGTACTGCATAAGTGCCCACACTGCCCGACGCTCCGTAGATCAATATCTTCTTGCCGGGGCCGATGGGTGTTTTCTTGAGATAATGCAATGCAGTAAGGGCTCCGATAGGTAGGGCGGCGGCTTCCGCAAAGCTGATATTTTCCGGTTTGTGCGCCACCGGACTTTCCGCTTTCAGACAGATGTATTCCGCGTAGGCACCGAATCCGTTCAGAGTAGAGGCAAAAACTGCATCACCAGCCTGAAACCGGGTGACGTTCCGGCCGACTGCTTCCACCATGCCGGCCAGTTCGATTCCCAGAACAGGGCGACGGGGCTTGCTTATCCCAAGCGCCAGCCGGGCCGGTAGCCAGGCGCCTTTGGGTACATCGAAGCTGCGTACCCGGCGGTCGGCTACCGTCACGGTGGTCGCATAGACCTTGATCAGTATCTCGTCTGGTTGAGGTTGGGGTTTGGGGATCTCTTTTCGCTTTAATACTTCCGGGGGGCCATAGGCCGTACATACGATTGCTTTCATTTGCTGTCGCTTTTATAAAAGCAAAAGTAGGTGGCATTTAACGGTGATGCATTGACTTTGGTTAAGATCGATCACTCCATACTACTTTTGCCGGCAAAACGACTCAGCATATTGCGGGTCACGGCATTATAGATGATCGAGGGAATGCAGAAGTCCAGCGTACTCACCAGCAGCGCTACGGTCAGCAGCAGCGCACCGGAAATATATCCTGCCGTATACAGGCCGCTGTAAAAGAGATAGATAGTAGCTCCGATCCATATGGTAGCCACGGTACAGGCGAACTTAAGTTGTGGAGAACGGGGGGGCACTTTAGGTCTACCCATTCTTTTGGCCAGCAGATTATTGTAGATATAATCGAACGGATGATTAGGCAGCACCACCCCGAAAAAAGCTACGGTCATCATCAGGCTCAGTAGTGGAATATTGGCAGTTATGGTGCCCAACATTAGTATGGTAGTGCAAAGTTGATAGGCAAAGCGATTGCCAACCGCCAGGGCCGTGATCTCACTATCGGATTGTGTAATGTAGCCCTGTTCCTGAATACGTTTGATCCGGGTCTTGGAAAGGTGTTTACTTTTTTTCATGATCTGATAAAAAATTTAAACCGCCATCGGATTGTTTTTAACAGCTTCCACGGTGATCGCTAATTGCTTAACATCCACTCCATTCAGCTTTTATACGATAGCAGTGATCAGGGGGAATTTATTTTGACATTTATTGTATTTGACGATCAGATACAAGGTTCCGCTCTGGGATAGGGTATAAGGCAAATTTATTGTTGAAAGGGACGAGGCGAAATATCTGTTGATTGCTTCCACCTTCTAAGCTATCAGATAGACGTAATTGTTGAGTGAAGGGAGAAAGGATACAGATGGCGGCAAGCGACGGTTGAGGAGTGGCATAAAAGCCCCGGTCTCCAAGGGTAAACACGAAGAGTTCTTGCAGATCATCGGGCAGGAATAGTCCTGGTGCCGGATATCCAGTTCCTGGAATCCGAATACCCGGCACGGGTTTGTACAGGGAAGTATTATGGCTGCATACCCAAAAAGGCCATCACGGCATCATCGCCCATCAAGGCATTTTCCGGCCGGGGATGTTCCTCATTGAATACACTGAGATCATTGCGGGATAAAATTCTGACGAAATCTTCTTTATAGCCCTCGTTGTAAGGTACGGCACGGCTGTTGAGCTTCAGGTGATGGGCCAGAAAGTTGTAGGCGGCACTGCGTTTGGAGTAGCCGTAATCGTGCCGTTCTAAAGGCAAATGAATATTCTCTACCTTATGCTCGGCATTATATAGCGCGAAGACTTTCTGGATATAGGGATATTCTATCCGGGGAGTATTGCGGGTCCAGTCGTTTCCGTCGGAGATCAGCAAAAGTGGGCGGGGAGCGCAAAGCGCCGCGATTTCCACATTATTGGTCTGGTGATGAGCACTTTTGTGTACGGGCATACCACTTTCGCAAACGCAGCCGCCGAAAAAGTGAGCCGATACCTGTACCACCGGCGCCGATACTTTTACCCGATCATCGATAGCGGTCAGAATGAAGGTCTGAGTGCCGCCACCCGAACCGCCGGTCATACCGATACGCTCCGGATCGACGTCGGGGCGGGACAACAAATAATCCAGTACCCGCTTGCTGTTCCAGCTTTGCAGCAGGAGCGCGATGGGCATGTGGTGTGTTACCTGGGTGCTTTCGGCGTAACCCACCATGTCGTAGGCAAAAACGATGGCTCCCATGCGGGCCAGGGCCGCCGCGCGGATCTGGATGTAGTCGGTAAAGCGCTTATCCGAAAGGTGACCGTGTGGAGAAAGGACGGCGGCGTATTTATCCTGCTTATGGAGTGGTCGGTAGAGATTGCCGGTCACGAAAAAACCGGGAAAACTCTCAATGGCAATATTTTCCACAATGTAACCATCCATTTCCCGGCTGCTGTGGATGATGGGATTCAGGGGAGCGTCCTTAAAGCGATCCATTTTGTCCCACTGCATCCCCTGTAGAATACCTTCCCGGATCATGTCGGCTCGTTTTTCCCAGGAAGCAAGATCGTCCCATTCGGCGGCAAATTTTTTCAGCATCAGATTGGCCTCGTCTTCGGTCCAGTAATTACCTACACAGAGCATGTTGTCCTGGGCATGGAGGGAAAAAGAAAAGCACAGCAGTGCAAGTAAGAGGAGTGGTTTCATGGTTACAAGTTTAAAGTTGGTAAGAAAAAGGGAAATTACTATTGATTTTTGGGTTTCGGAAAAATGGAAGCCGGATCTTGCAAATCCAATTGGTGACCGCGGCGTACTTTTGCGAAAGTCTACAATTGCGCTTATATTGAGTAGTCACCCGTATAGTTATGAAGAGATCCTTTAAAATTCTACTCCATTGCGGATTCTGGCTGGCCCATCTGGTCTTCGTGGCCATGATCATGTTCGCTGCTTTAAACAACGTTGATATCCCGCCGGAAGACCGGCCATATTATTTCTGGTTCATCCTGGGCATTGGATTTATCCCCCCGATCATCTCTTTCTATTCAAACTATTACTTCCTGTTCCCCCGTTATCTGCAAAAGCGGAAGATACTGCTTTCTATTGCGGTTGGATTGCTACTGGCGACCGTGGCCATGTCAGCGGGCTTGCTGACCATCGGGCTGATGAACGACGATGCCTACAGTTGCCTGCAGGAAGGCTGGCCTTACGCGATAGGGTTTACTTTGGGTATTGCGGTCGTTTACGGCATCATTGCACTGGTTCTGCGTGGTTTTCTTACCTGGTATGAGGAACTGAAACTGAAGGAAGAACTGATGGAAAAGAACTTCAACATGGAACTGGCGCTGGTCAAGTCACAGCTCGATCCACATTTCCTGTTCAATACCATCAACAACATTGATATTCTGATCTCTAAAAACCCGAAGGAGGCCTCCCGTTATCTGAATAAGCTGTCGGATATCATGCGCTTTATGCTTTACGAAACCAAGACGGAAGAAATACCACTGGCCAAAGAACTGGAATACATTGAGAAGTACATCCAACTGCAACGCATCCGAACGGCCAACGAACACTTTGTCGACTATGATGTGAACGGCAAGGTCAATGGGCAAAAAATAGCACCGATGGTGTTCATCCCTTTTATTGAAAATGCCTTCAAACACTCGGGCAATAAAAAGATCGATCACGCGGTGGATATTGACATCAACATCGATGAGCACGCCATCATCTTCAGTTGTGAGAATAGGTTTGAAGCCCGGAGAACTTCCACAAACGGAGCCAACGGACTGGGTAACGAACTGATCCGGAAAAGGCTGGAACTGCTCTATCCCCAGCGACACACGCTGACGGTCTATCGTCAGGAAGGCCGATATCGTGTTGTATTAACCATACCGAATGAAAGTGTATAAGTGCATCATCATCGAGGACGAACCCCTGGCGCTGGAGCGAACCCAATCCTACGTTGAGAAAGTCCCCTTTCTCCATTTGGTCGCTACTTTTGAAAATTCACTCGATGGGCTGACTTACCTGAGTACCCAGCCGGTGGATGTACTCTTCCTGGACATCAATATGGACGAGCTGTCCGGCGTAGAATTACTGGAAAGCTCCAACATCACCTGCCAGGTGATCATCACTACAGCCTACCAGCAATACGCGCTGAAGGGCTACGAACTCAATGTAACCGATTATCTCCTCAAGCCCTTCACCTTCCAGCGCTTTCTGAAGGCCGCCAACAAAGCCCGGGAGAATCTCACTAAAAACAGAGCCGGGCCGCTGCCGGAATTCATTTTCGTTAAAACGGAGAATCGCCTGGAAAAGATCATGCTGGCGGATATCCTCTATATCGAGGGGATGCGCGATTACCGGCGCATACATACCATGCAGAAGAGCATCATGACGCTACAGAATTTCTCGGAACTGGAGCAGATGATCCCGGCCCGTCTGATCTGCCGGGTGCATAAATCCTATATGGTTGCACTCCAAAAGATCGAAGCCATTGAGCGCGGTCGTATCCTGATCGCCGATCAGCGCATTCCTATTTCGGCTACTTATAAGAATGATTTTTTTGAGCGTATCCGTTAAGGCTTCACCCTTATTTGACCGGTATTATCCCATTCCTATACAGATCTAAAGCATCATTCAGCAGGCGCTCAACGGTATCAATGGGTATATCTTCATTCGGATCGATCCGGAATATTTTCATCCGGGAGCGGGTGCCTTGTTCCAATCCCGAGTGATCCAAGTACCTCCCTTCCACCATGAGGATATAGGGCTCATCCGTTTTCTTGTCCGTCCACAGGTAGCAGAACATCTTTTTTCGGTAGCAGAAGCAGGGCATGCCATACTTCCGTGTTTCTGTCACATGAACGTCCTGTCGGAGGATGATCGATCTCAAAGCCAGTAAACAACTTCGGTTGGGTTCTTCTTTATTCAGATAGTACGTGTCCAAGTCGGGAGTCATAACGCCGGATTTTACTGCATCGAAATCAAAATTACCTGGTCTTTTTAAACCCGTCAAATTCCTCCGACCTGGTTTTTGCTTTTCCAAAGCCATAAAGGACGAGTGGATATTTTGCGGTGTCAATGCCGGCGTATTCCGGATTCGATTCGATAAAGAGATCAGTTGGGACCATGGATTTTGCACTACTCGATTTGGTGACTTTAAAACTTTCGATGTCGTCGATGTCAAGTGGTAAGGTGCCGCAAAACACCTTCCCGGCATCCCGGGAATAAGGGAAACTCAGCCGTTTAAAAGTCTTGGGATCGGCGCCTATCATGGTATAACTATCGAGATACACATTGGTATTGTCGGCAGCATAACCCTTTCCGATCAGGTAGAAAGTGGCCGGATCAGCGTGGGCAATTATGTTGGTTTTCAGAAAAACGTGGTCTTTATCTTTTGCATACTGTTTGTTGCGCAGGATGGTAAAAGTAGCATCATCTGCTTCTATATATCTGACCCGTTTCCCAACTGCTTCATCGTAAGAAACGTAAGCCCATTTTCCGTCCACCTTTTCGAAGCCCGGTGAGCAGGCTGTCAACAATAGTGTCAACGTTACAAAAAACAAAATTTGAGGTCTCATGGTGGTTGTGGTTTAGTGAATGCAGATGGTCTATTGTTAAAAAGGTCATTGTAAAGTGTCGGAAACTGGCTTATTGTTACCGGTCATCAATATCTAAAAAAATCAGCGGAGATTCAATGCTGCGTTTCTCATGCCATTTGCAGACACATTCCTTCATCTGGCAGACATTTTCAACCAACTCACCAATCCTCTTTTGATATCGGGTGTATTCCATCGAATTTGAACTGGAAAATATTAGTTGTCACTTAAATTCAAACGAATGGTCTCCGACATCCAATTGGAAGAGCAGGCACAGACTATTGCCGAAAAAAAATTGCATCAGGTCACCCGCCTGTTATTTGCCATCGGCGTCATCGGCCAGCTGTTATTTGTTTATTACATCGTCGCTTTTTATGGTGGGGTAGTGGTCAATGGCACTTACGAAAAGATCAATGAACAACTTCCTCACGGTATCATTCCCGGGGATAAGATGGGAAATTTTGCCCTGGCCGTACATCTATCCCTGGCGGCGGTCATTACCTTCGGCGGCCCCATTCAGTTTATTACAGCTATCCGAAAACGACTACCTGTCTTTCACCGTTGGAATGGCCGCATCTACTACGTTACCGCTTTTCTGGTGTCCGGTGCCGGTCTGTACATGAATGCGACCCGCGGCGCACACGGTGGGATGATCATGGCATTAGGTAATGCCAGCAATGCCCTGCTCATCATGACCTTTTCTGTGATGGCCTGGCACATGGCCATGCAGCGTGAGTTCCGGGCACACAAAAAATGGGCCCTGCGGGCCTTTCTGATGGTCAGCGGTGTCTGGTTTTTTCGGATGGGATACGGATTGTGGATATTGCTGACGGGCTTTACCGGTGTTGGTGCAAATGCTACGCTTTCCGGCCCGTTCGACCGTTTCCTGGCCTTCGGTCACTGGCTGGTGCCGCTGCTGCTGTTGGAGTTTTATTTCTATGCCAGGGCCAGCTCAAATGCCAAAGTAAAAAGGAGAGCTACCATCTTGTTTGCTGGACTATGTCTTCTACTGGCAGTTGGAATAGGAATGGTGACGATGGTCTTTTGGATGCCGGTACTCTAGTGCTTTACTATGAAAGAATAGATCTTCCGGATGTTATTTATGCGAATCAGGTTTTAAAATAGTCTACTAGTATTATAGGTGCAGCGCACCGTCATATTTTTAGCACAAAGCGAGTACACTGCCCGAGCTACAGGGTAGCGTAACGTGCAACTGTTATCCAGATCAGGGTTACGCTGCGCTGCAGCTCATTTTTAGTAGGTAGCCGAGTGTTGGAAATATTTCGGTGCGCTGCACCTCTTTTCGCTCTTCTAAATATCAGCGACTTCCCCATTTGTTCTTTTAACCCTTGATTCGCATGAACCATCCCGAATTTTCAGACTAAGATCAAAGCTCCAGGAAGAAACCCCTGACTAACATTGATAATCAGTCAGTTGCCGATTGGTCAACTGAATTAACCGGCAACTGGTAACAATGGTTAAAAGTTAGTGATTTGATTTTCAGTCACTTATGGTCGTATTTCGAAATTTTAGACGGCTCATGTTATCTTCTAGTAGAATAATAGCCGGAACCAGTCCCAGATCGCTACCCGGTTCTTAAAACCGATGATCAGCCCGGCGATCAGGGCAAAAAGAACGAAAGTGCGGAGGTTATTCCAGGCAGCTGCGTTGCGTTCACGACGGCTTTTATAATTTCTTTTTCTGCTTTGGTATCCCATGGTGTAGTCATTTGAGTCGTAAGTCGTTAGTCATCAGTCCTGGTATTTCTGAGCAGGGAGTATTATGATTGACCACAACAAAAACGACAAGGTGAGTGATTTAGTCAAAATCTTCCAGCAATTTTGTGAAGCGATAAACCTCTTCAAAAGTGTTGTACATCGGAGTAGGAGCCACCCGGATCACACCGCCACCGGAATGGGAGAGGTTGTCTTCCCGCCAGTCACAGATCACTCCGTTTGTGCTAAGTTGATCAAAAAGGGTCTTTCCATCGTGCTGAAGATAGATCGAAAGTTGGCATCCTCTTTTTTCCGTATCGTCTGGTGTGAGTATACGGAAACGCTGGGCTTGCTGATTCAGGCGTTCCAGATGCCGGGCGAGATAAGCGGTAAGTTGTTCGCTTTTGCGGCGCAAGACCGTCATGCCGGCTTTTTGAAATAACTCCAGGCTCGCCCGGTGTGGAGCCAGGCTAATGATCGGCGCCGTACTGATCTGCCAACCCGCAGCGCCGGGGATAGGGCTGAATTGCTTCTGCATCAGGAAGCGTTCCTGTTCCTTTTGCCCCCACCAGCCGGCAAAGCGCGGTAGCTTTTCGTCATTTCCGTGGCGCTCGTGGATGAATACGCCACTGGGGCCTCCGGGACCGGAATTCAGGTATTTATAACTGCACCAAACGGCAAAATCCACATCCCAGTCGTGTAGTTGTAAGGGAACATTCCCGGCAGCGTGGGCCAGATCGAATCCGGCGTAGGCACCGGCCCGGTGTGCTGCCTGGGTAATGGCCGACAGGTCAAAGTACTGTCCCGTATAATAGTTGACCCCTCCGAACAGGATCAATGCTGTAGAGTCGGCGTGTTCTTCTATGGTTTTCACAATGTCTTCCGTATGCAGGACGATCTCTCCCGGTCTGGGCACGACCTCGACAATGGCGTCCTGCGGATCAAATCCATGGAACCGTACCTGGCTGGCCACGGCGTACTGGTCGGATGGAAAAGCTCCGGCTTCCATAATGATCTTATATCGCTGCCGGGTAGGTTGGTAAAAGCTTACCATCAACAAATGCAGATTAACGGTAAGTGTATTCATTACGACCACCTCTTCCGGTTTTGCCCCAACAACCTCCGCCAGTGCAGGTTGCAGATATTGATGATAGGGCAGCCAGGGGCGTTTACCATGAAACCAGCCTTCCACCGCATAGTCACGCCATTGCGTCAGTTCTTCTTCCAGTGCCGCCGCGGTGCTTTTGGGTTGGAGCCCAAGAGAATTTCCACAGAAGTAAATGGCCGGTTTTCCTTCGTGTAGCGGCAGGTGATAAGCTTGCCGGAAAGAACGCAGAGTATCCTGCTTATCCAGTTCCTGTGCATAGGCGAGTGTTGGTAGAAACGGTGGTAGCTGCATTTGGCGTAACGTTCAGGCCATTAAGATCATTATTCGTCGCAAAGATACTAATCCATGCAAGTTGTTAATTGCGCTTATTCCACTTTCGTAAAACGGGATAGGCAAATACCGACATGATAATGATCAGGGCACCCCAGTAAAAATGAGGGTCGAGTTCCTGACGGTCATCCAGTAGGAAATAAGCCATGATGATCCCGTAAACCGGTTCGAGGTTAACGGTCAGGTTGGAAGCAAAGGCCGTAAGATGCCTTAAAGAACGGAGAGCCAAGAGATAACCCAGTGTAGTACAAACCAACGCCAGGAATATCAAATACAACCAATCCATTTGGGTAGGCCAGAGCTGCATTTTTTCATCGGTCGGCAGACTCCATTGATAGATCGGTAATACCAGGGAAAGGAATAAAAAGGCAGTGCCCAATTCCAGAAAACTGACCTCTCGTACATGGAGACGACCAATCAGCATTTTATTCAATATAGCAAACACGGCCGATATCACGGAAGCGGTCAGTCCGATGACTATTCCCCACATCATGCTCAGTTCGGCGCTATTTACGATGAGGATCATGCCCGGAACGATCAAGACGCCCAGTGCGATCTCGTACCATTTTACCGGAGCCTTGGTGAAAAGCGGCTCCAGCAGAGACGTGAAAAAAGAAGCTGTCGCCATGCAAACCAGGGTGATGGACGGATTGGCCAGTTTCACCGCTCCGAAAAAACAAAGCCAATGTAGGCCTACCAGTATGCCGATCCCCATGAATTTATAGATCGTTCGACGCTCGGTCTGCATAAATAGTTTTCTGACCGATATGAGAAATAGGAAACTGGTTGCAGTCAAAAATGCCCGCCACCAGACGAGCCCCAGTGCCGGTAGCGTGATCAGATCTCCCAAAATGGCGGTAAAGCCAAAAAGAAAAACGGCCAGATGTAGTTCGGTGTAGGAGCGTTGGGTTGGATTCATGGGCAAATTTGCAGGGAGAGCATGGGTTAGTACATTGTCAATAAAATTGTGTAACACAAGAATTGAACGGACGGATTTCCTAACG